>CAIYOV010000025.1 GCA_903927935.1 uncultured Bacteroidota bacterium
AAAGAAGAACCTAAAAAAGATATTGCTGCCGGTGAAAAGAAAATTAGAGAGCGCAAACTCGTAAAGAAAAAAGAACGCGCACCACTCGGTGGCGACCAGTATTACGATAAGAAAGTAGAGAACTTTCAACGTAAGCGCGAAACCGGACCGGGTTTCAAAAAGCCAGAAGTTGGAACAACACAGCCAGCGGAAATAACCGAAAAGCAGATTGAAGATAAGATTCGCGCTACAATGGCGAAAATTCAAGCCCAAACTTCAAAAAGTGACCGGTCTAAATTACGCAGAGGAAAACGCGAAGCCATTCAGGAAAAACTAGAAGCCGCTCAAGAGGGAATTCAGCACAACAAACTTCAGGTGGCTGAATTTATTTCAGTTGCCGAGTTGGCTAGTTTGATGAACATGGCACCAGTACAGATTATTTCTACTTGTATGCAATTGGGGGTTATCGTTTCTATCAATCAGCGATTAGATGCAACGGTTATTGAATTAGTAACTGCTGAACATGGTTATGAGGTGGAATTTATTTCCGCAGCTGACCAAACTGCGTTTAAACAAGAAGAAGCAGATAAACCCGAAAACCTTCAGCCGCGTGCCCCGATTGTTACCATCATGGGTCACGTTGACCACGGTAAAACTTCGTTGCTTGATTATATCCGCAAAACAAATGTGGTGGCAAAGGAAGCGGGAGGAATTACGCAACACATTGGTGCATATGAAGTAACTACAGCGGACGGAAGAAAAATTTCTTTCCTCGATACTCCTGGTCATGAAGCTTTTACAGCCATGCGTGCGCGCGGAGCAAAGGTGACCGATATTGCTGTGATAGTAATTGCTGCTGATGATGCCGTGATGCCTCAAACAAAAGAAGCAATCAATCATGCACAGAGTGCGGGTGTACCGATGATTTTTGCATTCAATAAAATTGATAAAGACGGAGCCAATGCTGATAAAATTCGCGAACAGCTTTCGCAAATGAATTTGTTGGTGGAAGAGTGGGGTGGTCCTCACCAGAGTCAGGAAATTTCTGCTAAAAAAGGATTGAATATTGATTTACTGTTGGAGAAAATTTTGATTCAAGCCGAATTACTTGAATTAAAGGCAAACCCCAAACGCCTTGCAACCGGTTCGGTTATTGAGGCAACGCTGGATAAGGGTCGTGGTTATACAACAACATTACTTGTTCAAAACGGAACATTGAAGATGGGTGACATTATTGTTGCCGGTCCTTATATGGGACGAGTAAAAGCCATGTTCGATCATACCGGTGTGAAGATGAAAGAAGCAGGACCATCAGCACCTGTTCAGGTACTTGGGTTAAGTGGTGCCCCTCAGGCAGGTGAGAAATTTAAAATATTTGATAACGAAGCGGATGCTAAAGAATTAGCCACTAAACGTGCGCAGATTGAACGCGAAACAGGTATACGAACCAAAAAACATATCACTCTCGATGAAATCGGAAGACGATTGGCTCTCGGAAACTTTAAAGAGCTTAGCTTGATTCTTAAGGGTGATGTGGATGGCTCTGTGGAGGCATTAGCGGATTCGTTACTCAAACTTTCTACAGAAGAAATTCAAATCAGAATTATTCATAAGGGTGTGGGTGCCATCTCCGAGTCGGATGTGTTGCTTGCCACCGCATCTGATGCGATTGTGATTGGTTTCAACGTTCGCCCATCGCAAAATGCTAAGAAAATAGCTGAAGCTGAGGGAGTGGATATTCGCCTTTATTCGATCATCTATAACGCTATTGAAGAAATTAAGAGCGCGATGGAAGGATTGCTTGAGCCGAAGATTGAAGAGAAAATTATCGGTAACCTCGAAGTGCGCAACGCCATACATGTAAGTAAAGTGGGTACCATTGCGGGTTGCTTTGTGAAAGATGGAAGAGTATTTAGCCGGTCAAAGGTGCGCATTATACGCGATGGAATTGTGATTCACACCGGAACGGTTTCTGGATTAAAGCGATTTAAGGATGATGTGAAGGAAGTGGTGAGTGGACTCGAATGTGGTGTAATGGTGAAAGATTACCAGGATATAAAAGAGAACGATATTATTGAGGTATTTGAAGAAATTGAAGTACAGCGTAAACTCTAGTTTGTACTTATTAAAGATGATTGCTTAAAAGCCTTCCAGATTTTTGGAAGGCTTTTTTATTGCGGTTAGAGGAAGAGAGATTAAAAAAAGGAGAAGGTGGAAATGAATTTACTAGAGGCAGATATTAATTACAGCTTGAGATAAGCCAAAAATAGCTTGACAGATATTAAAAATACGTTTAGAGATATTAATTTCACGTTGGCAGAAGATAAATTTACATTGAGATATAGTAAATAGGGCTTGTCGGAAGCCAGGTTTACGAAGGGGGAAACGGGTTGGGAGAAGGTAGAAGAGAGGTTTTTGAAAAAGAAACAGGGGTTTTATTGAAAAAGATAGGGGTTGGGGCGTGGTAGATGCCAGTTAGAGGAGGGAGATATTAGTTAGGAGATGGCAGATATTGCCTGGATAAAGAGAGATAAGGGTTAGTGGATGGCGGAAACGGGATTTTAAAATCTAGAAATACAGTTTATGGAGAACACAGCTAAAGAGGAGGTGGCGAAGAAGCGGTTATGAAGATTAAGCTGCAGACTGTGGGTTGTGATGAGGGTGGATGGATTGTGGAGAGGTTAAAATGCGTTTGCCGTGAGTTAAAAAGTTCCGAAAGGAGGAAACAGCTGAGGCTTATTGGGTTTCGTTAAGGCGAGCAATAACTGCAACAAGTATTACAAACACAAGATTTCTCACTTCGGAAAGCTACCGTGCAACCTCGTTGTAAACCTTTATGGTGTTTTCTGCAATTATTTTTGCCGTCATGGTTTGTGCGTGAACAAAACCGGATTCTGTCATCTGCGTTTTCAGGTTCGCGTTGTTCAGTACTTTTAAAATGCTATCGGCCATTTCTTCGGGCGAAGTAGGATTGATGTAAACAGAATTTTTGCCTCCCGCTTCTTCAAAACATCCGTCTTTTGTAGCAATAACCGGCACTTTGCTGAACAGGGCTTCTACGATTGGCATACCGAAGCCTTCGTATAAACTAGGGAAAACAAAAAGGCTAGCAACCTTGTAGATGGCGGCTAGTTGGTGGTTGGAAACACTGGAAAGAATTTTGACGCGCGACTGAAGATTTTTGGCGGCTATTAATTGTTCGATTTCCTTTTGGGTATTTCCTGTTCCGCCAACCAACACTAAATCTTCTTCCACTTTATTTTTGATTATGTCAAATGCCCGAATAAGTGTTTGCTGGTTTTTACGCAAAAAAAACGAGCTGACATTTAAAATATACTTAGCGGGGAGATTGTTTTTCAGTATTCCCGTTGTCTGTTGTCCGTTGTCCGTTGTTTGAAACACATAATCAACGATGGGATAGATTACTTCAATCTTCTTTTCATTTACTCCATATAGCTCCATCAAATCGTGCTTTGTTTGGTTGCTTACGGCAATGATTTTATGGGCATGCTTTGCAGCATACTTTGTTTTTAGTTTGTATATCTGCCTGTCGGCAAATGGATATTGTTCTTTGTGTTTGAGGAAGATGAGGTCGTGAATGGTGACAACTGTGCGGAATGTTGCGTGCTGAATGCTGAAAGGAATTTCGTTGCTGAGCCCGTGGTAAATATCAAGACGGTTTTTGAGTAATTGGTTTGTTATACCGAAAGAACGCCAGAGCGGATGAAACGATTTTTGGAGTTGCGTTTCGGGTAAAACAATTTTAAACCGCCCTGTGAGCTGGTGGAAGAATTTGTCTTTAACCATGGGAGAAAAAAGCAAATACTCTTCGTTCGGAAAATGCTGCGCTAAGGCATTGATAAGATTACGGGAATAGTTGCCTAAACCCGAACCATTGTTTAAAGCCCGTTTAGCATCAAATGCTACATTCACGAATATTTGAATTTAATGGCGCGAAAATATTTCAGAAATACTTCGCGGCCTAGGTGAAAACAAATAGTAAAACCGGTTGCACCTTCGGTAAAGCCAAGCAACAAAAAATAAGTGCGTATAAATTTAAACGGTGCGCTGAAAATTAATTTGAGAAGCAGCACCAACACATTTTTGCTTTTTAAATGCTGCGCGCTGATGGTGGCAAATTTATCGCGCTGCGCCAAAAATGATTCGTGCGTTGGATAGGTGTTGTGCAGAATATCTCCGGATAGGTTTTTAATAACCGCACCTTTGTTCAACTCAAATTTATCGTGTGGATTTATTCCTGACCAAATGCCTTTGGTTCTATCCCAAAGACGAAGTTTTTTATCGGGATACCAACCGCAGGTCTTTATTGGTTTGCCGCAATAAAAGTTCAGCCGGTTCATGGAATAGCCATCGGTATTAAAATTTCCCTTCGCTTCAACTATTGAATGTTTTAGTTCTTCACTTAAAGTTTCATCAGCATCGAGTGAGAGCACCCAATTATGAGATGCTTGCTCCTTTGCAAAATTCTTTTGCTGAATGTGTCCTTCAAATTTATGCAGGATTGTGCGGGCGCTTTTTGCTTTTGCAATTTCGATAGTTCTATCCGTAGAAAAAGAATCAACTATCACGACTTCATCAGCTACTTCAGACACTGAATCGATGCACCGTCCAATATTCTGCTCCTCATTAAAAGTGATAATGACCACCGAAAGATTATTCATGCTGGAATTGATTCATTAATACTAAGAGAAAGGTAAGATAAAAGCCGGTGCCAATCTGTTCCTCTAAAGTTGCTTCGGTAAAAAAAGATGAAAATAAAATGAGGTGAAGAACTACCAGTAACCAATTTTTGTAATTGCCGGAAACGAAAAGCGGAAATGAAAAGGCAAACAGGAATAAGACCAAGCCGATAATTCCCGTTGTTGCCAAAACCCAAATGAGTTGATTGTGTGGAAGCTTGTGGTCAGCTTCAGCAAGTTGCGGATATTGCCCGATGTAAAATTTATCCATTTCTGTTTTTAAATCACCGGCACCAACTCCTATCCATAAATTTTGCTTAGCTATTTCTATTCCTGCTTTCATTGATATAATCCGCATACCATCCGAAAGATTTTTTACTTCTCCTTTTCTGAAGGTATTAAAGTCATAGCTCATGTAGGCTATTTTGTTTTGCAAACTAGGGATAAATTTGTAGGCAAAGTATGGTGCAAGAATCAAAATCATCAGAGAAATTAATGACGCCACATACTTTTTTTGGACAACTATCAGACGAATCAACAGAAATAATATTCCCAGATACAGAGCGAGCAAACTGCTGCGAACAGAAAGGATATGCAGTGCGAGAACGAAACATATAAGCAGGAAGAGTTGCAACCATTTTTCATTTTCGGAGAATAGATTTTTTTTCTCTTCCAATAAAAACCAGCAACAGAAAAATGCGAACACTATCATAAGCGTATAGCGGATGTGACTAAACGGCATGGGTATGGTATTGCCCCGAAGGAATGATTCGGTTATGGTGCTGTAGTTCAGAAAGTAGTTACCGAGTACTATAAGCACACTTATGAAAAATGTAAAAATGAATCCATAGAGAAGAGCTATAAATTTGCGTTCATGCAATTTGGGAAGCGATGCAAACGCAAGTGGCAAAGCAATGTATGGAAGTTTAATTCGCACCCAGTTTAGCCAACTAGCCTTATCTGCCGAATAAAGGCCTGATAGGAAAACCATCCAGAAAAAGACAGATAAGATGATCAGTTCTTTCCGCTTGAAATATTTTTTGAACGTTACTTCTGTTCCATCATATAAAATCGAAGAAGCAAGGAGCGTAATCATTCCTATACTGGCTAATGCACGCGAACAAACAAAACCGATGAAAATGAGTAGGCAAGCAATAACTATCAGCCATTGAAAGTTATCTTCACTCAAAAATCTTTTTACCGTTAAGTCTTTGCTCACAATTGGCTTTGAAAAAGGATTTTAATTTTAAAGCATAAACATAAAACTCTTGTCGAACAAAAATTCCATCACCGATTTTAAAACCTTGGCTCGAACCATTTCTCTGGTAGAAAATGAAGCGGAGAATTTTGAGACTCTTCTGCAACAACTTAAGCCAAACGATATTCCGGTGATTGGATTTACCGGTCCCCCGGGTGCCGGTAAAAGCACGCTGCTAAACGCTGTGATTGGAGTTTTATTGGCTGAGGGAAAGAAAATTGGTCTTGTACTTATTGATCCATCTTCGCCTTTTAATTTCGGGTCGTTGCTGGGTGACCGTCTTCGGATGAGTGCTCATTTTACAAACGAAAATCTTTTTATCCGGTCACTTGCCACGAGGGGTTCGTTGGGCGGGTTGAGCGATAAAATAATAGAGGTAGTTGAAGTGATGCGCAGCTATCGGTTTGATTATATTTTTATAGAAACGGTAGGTGTTGGCCAAAGCGAAGTTGAAATTGCGGGATTGGCGGACACCACGGTTGTAGTGTTGGTTCCCGAAGCGGGTGATTCTGTTCAGACAATGAAAGCGGGTCTGATGGAAATTGCCGATATTTTTGTAATCAATAAAGCAGACCGTGCAGATGCAGATACATTGGCGAATTCTATCGAACATCAATTACAAATGAACGGCAGAGAAATTATTCCGATTTTAAAAACTGTCGCGGTGGAATCTAAAGGAGTAAATGAGTTGATTACTGAAATAGCATTGAGACAAAATTCACCGGAAAACACAAAGAGAAAACTGGTACTTCTTGCCGAAAAAGCATTGCGAATTATCGCCAAGAACCGGATGAAAAATTTTGATAAGGAGAAGATGAAAGCAGTATTGAGTAAAGAAATGACCATATCGAATTTTAATCTATACACCTTCGTGAAACAATATCTCTAATCACGAAAATGGTTCATCAACTTTCCATAGAAGATTTTCTCTCGCAATCAAAAGAACATATAACTCTTGATGTCCGCAGCGAGGGCGAATTTAATTACGGGCATATTCTACATGCAACAAACCTTCCGCTGTTTAATAATGAAGAGAGAAAATTAGTTGGCACTGCTTACAAACAGAAAAACAGAAATGAAGCGATTCTTCTTGGGTTAGATATTGTAGGAAAAAAGATGGCCAACTTTATTCGTTTTGTTAAGCCATTGATTAAAGATAATAAGGCTTTTGTCCACTGCTGGCGAGGGGGAATGCGAAGTGGAAGTATGGCATGGCTGCTTAATCTTTTCGGTTACGAAGTTTTTGTTTTAAAGGGAGGCTACAAATCGTATCGCCATCATGTGTTAGACATAATCGCGAAGAAATTTAATTATATAGTTATAGGAGGAAGGACAGGAAGCGGAAAAACAGCAGTGTTGAGTGAACTGAAAAAAATGGGTGAACAGGTAATTGATTTGGAGGCGTTGGCAAATCATAAAGGTTCTGCATTTGGCGCGCTTGGGCAGGAAGCACAACCATCTACTGAGCATTTCGAAAATCTGTTGTCGGAAGAACTGAAAAAATTCGATAAGAATAAAAGAGTTTGGCTCGAAGATGAAAGCAAAACCATAGGAAGAGTTTTTTTGGATTTGAATTTCTGGAACCATTTACGTTTATCTCCGTTGTTCGTTATTGATTTGCCATTAGATGTGCGCGTAAAAAGGTTGGTAAATGATTACGGAGAAAACATGATAGAAGGTTTGGAGAAATCTATTACCAACATCAAAAAAAGACTGGGTAACGAACAATGGAAAGCCGCATTGGATGCCCTTCAGCAAAAAGAATTTGCAGTGGCGGCACAAACTACTTTACATTATTATGACAAAGCATATGACAAAGGAATTTCTATGAAGGAAACGAAAGAAATATTTCGATTTGCTTTTGAGATAGATGATTTAAATGCAATTGCAAAAACCTTAATAAATGAAGCAGATAGAAAATATGGAAATTAAACTCACAAAATTCAGCCATGGTGGTGGATGCGGATGTAAAGTAGCGCCTGGAGTACTCGATGAAATATTGAAAGGTTCGGGAGAAAGTTTCATGTCGAAGAATTTATTGGTTGGGAACGAAACTAAAGATGATGCCGCTGTTTATGATTTGGGTAACGGCAATGCTCTTATCAGCACAACAGATTTTTTTATGCCCATTGTGAATGATGCTTTCACGTATGGAAAAATTGCAGCTGCTAATGCATTAAGCGATGTGTATGCTATGGGTGGGAAGCCATTTCTTGCCATTGCAATTCTGGGATTTCCTACTGAGAAGCTTCCAACTGAAATTGCGCAGCAAATTATTGCAGGAGGGAAAAGCATTTGCAAAGAAGCAGGCGTTTCGCTTTCCGGAGGCCATACAATCAATTCACCGGAACCGTTTTTTGGTTTAGCAGTGACTGGAATCGTTCCTATTAAAAACCTGAAACAAAATTCTACTGCACAAGAAGGCGATTTGCTTTTTCTTACAAAGCCGCTTGGCACTGGAATGCTAGCTACTGCATTAAAAAGAGAGTTGCTTTCTGAAAGTGAGATTCAACAAGCGATTGATTCGATGTGTTTGCTCAATAAATTTGGAGAAGAATTAGGTAAGTGTGAATTTGTTCATGCACTTACTGATGTTACCGGCTTTGGTTTGCTTGGACACTTAATTGAAATGTGTGAAGGCGCGAATCTTTCAGCAGAAATTGATTATGCTAAAATCCCTTTGATGCAAGGCGTAAAAGATTTGTGCACCAAGTTCGTTTATCCTGACAATACTATGCGGAACTGGAAGGCATACGAAAATAAAGTTCAGGGAATAGGAAGTGAATCTTTGCTTACGCTTTGCGACCCGCAAACAAGTGGGGGGTTGCTGATTACAGTTGACGAAAAGAACAAAAGAGAATTTCTCGCAATAGCCTCACAAAATAATTTTCAGTTAGAAGCAATAGGAAGATTTATCTCACCAAAAGAAAAACTTATTTATATTTTATGAAGGGAAGAAACATAATTATTACAGGTGGAAATGCGGGGATCGGGTTGGCAACTTCTATTGCATTGGCAAAGCAAGGTGCGAATATTTATATCGTATCGCGCAGCAAAGACAAAGCAGAGGAAGCAGTGAAAAAAATTATTGCAGAAAGCGGAAACAAATACGTAACCTATTTTGTCGCCAATCTTTCCTCTCAAAAATCAATTCGTCAACTCGCCTCCGAAATAAAAAATCAATTGCCCGTGATAGATGTGCTCATCAATAATGCCGGTGGAACTTTTAGTGATTTTACATTAAGTGATGATGGCTTGGAAATGACAATAGCCACCAATCATTTTGCTTATTTCCTGCTCACCAATCTTTTGCTTGACTTGATTAATAAATCTGACTATGCACGTATTGTAAATGTTGCCTCCGGTTCACATTACAAAGGCAAAATAGATTTTGAATCGTTTTCCAAGAGGAAAAACTATTTTATTATGAAGGCCTATGAACAAAGCAAACTGGCCAATGTTCTTTTTACAAATGAGCTTGCCGACCGTCTTAAAGAAACTAGCGTGACGGTGAATAGTTTGCATCCGGGTTTTGTAAAAACGCAAATCGGAAATAAAAATGCTACGTGGTATTCAAATTTATTCTGGTCACTCGCTACAAAACTCGGAGCTATAAGTGTGGAAGAAGGAGCGAAAACATCGGTATATCTTGCCTCATCATCTGAAGTAAAGAACATAACCGGAAAATATTTTGACAAATGCAAAGAGAAGAAACCTGCCGTATTTGCATTGGATAAAGAATTAGGAAAAACATTATGGAAAATGAGCGAAGAACTTTGTCCACTCCATTGAAATCAGATTTCATTTTAGCAGAATAATTTTATTTTTGGTTTTGTTAGAGAATCGAACGTTTTCACTGCTGAAATCTTCTCTCCTCTCACGTATTTTTTCATTCCAAAAACAAAAAGATGAAGGCAGCGCCAAATACAGTTGTAAAACTTACTTATGAATTAAGAAACGAACCACAAGGTCAGGTAGTGGACGCTGCTGATAAAGAAAATCCGTTTGCGTTTTTATTCGGTCATGGAAATGTGCTGGATAAATTTGAGAAGAATCTAGAAGGTTTAATTGCCGGAAATCAATTCAATTTTGAGTTGAGTGCTGAGGATGGTTATGGCGAATACGATGAGCAAGCTGTAATTCAATTGGATAAAAATGTTTTTGCAGTAGAAGGGAAAGTGCAAGATGAAATGTTGTTTGTGGGCAATGTAGTTCCCTTACAGGATCAGCACGGAAATCCTTTTCAGGGAAGAATTGTAAATATCATTCTTGATAAAGTAACAGTTGATTTGAACCATCCATTTGCCTGAAAACAGCTTTTATTCAGCTGAGAAATTGTTGAGGTGCGTGAAGCGCATCAGGTAGAACTTGAGCATGGTCATGTGCATGAGCATGGCGACCACTATCATCATTAATCCTTCAAACTTATTTTTTACGGGCTTCAAGTTTCGCAATTACATCTTGCAGCTTGAAGCCTTTTGCTTGCAGTAATATCAGGTAATGAAAGAGAAGGTCGGCTCCTTCATTTAAAAATAAATCAGCGTCATTATCCTTAGCCTCTATCACTAACTCGGTAGCCTCTTCGCCTACTTTTTGTGCAATCTTATTAATGCCTTTTGAGAAAAGTGTTGAAGTGTATGAATTTTCTTCCGGAGAATTCTTTCTTGCTTCAATAGTCTGTTCAAGTTCTGTTAGAAAATCATGATTGACTTTTTCATTTTTTTCATTCCAGCATGTATCCGCACCGGTATGGCAAACTGGACCTACAGGGTTCGCTTTTATAAGTAATGAATCGTTATCGCAATCAGAGTCTATTGAAACGACATGTAGAAAGTTTCCGCTTTCTTCTCCCTTAGTCCATAGGCGTTTCTTGGTGCGGCTGAAAAATGTAACGCGCTTTTCGCTTTGTGTTTTTTGAAAAGCTTCTTCATTCATAAATCCAAGCATCAGAACTTTGCCGGTTGCTGCGTCCTGAATAATAGCGGGAACAAGCCCGCTTCCTTTAACGAAATCTATCTTCATAATCTTACAGTTATTCCTTTTTTATATAAATAGTTTTTCAAATTTTGTATTTCTATTTCTTTAAAATGAAAAACACTTGCGGCCAAGGCAGCATCTGCTTTACCAAGCGTGAAAGTATCATAGAAATGCTCCATCGTTCCCGCCCCGCCAGAGGCAATTACGGGAACATTCACTGTTTTAGAAAGTTGCCTTAACGCATCATTCGCAAAACCGTTTTTGGTTCCATCATGGTTCATTGAAGTAAACAGAATTTCTCCGGCTCCGCGCTGCTCACCTTCCTTTGCCCACTCAAATAAATCAAGTTCTGTTTCTAGCCTCCCACCGTTCAGGTACACTTTCCAGCCAGCTCCTTTCATGGAATCAATAGCTAACACCAAACATTGACTACCGAACTTTTCAGAAATGTCGGAAATCAATTTCGGATTTCGAACCGCTGCCGAATTCAATGAAACCTTATCGGCTCCGCTTTGAAGTAAAGCATACACATCTTCTACGGAAGAAATTCCACCACCAACCGTAAATGGAATATTGATGGTAGTTGCTATACGCTCAACTAAAGCAACAAGTGTTTTCCTTTTTTCGTGAGTGGCGGTAATATCCAAAAACACCAATTCATCGGCCCCTTCTTCGGTGTAAATTTTTGCGAGCTCAACCGGGTCACCAGCATCTCGTAGTTTTTCAAAGTTCACTCCCTTCACGGTGCGACCATCTTTAATATCTAAACACGGAATTATTCGCTTTGCTAACACTCAATCGAATTTTGACAATTCTACCAATGAAATTTTCCCTTCGTAAATCGCCTTGCCGATGATGGCTCCATGCAAACCGGCTTTTTTCAAAACATCTAATTCATTTTTATCGCTTACTCCTCCGCTTGCAATTAATTTCAATGCCGGAAATTGGCGGAGAATTTTTTTGTATAGGGCGACTGATGAACCCTGCAGCATTCCATCTTTGGAAATATCGGTGCAGATGACATATTGAATTCCATGCGTCACATAATCTTTCAGAAACCCAAAGAGATTAATACTGCTGTTTTCCTGCCAGCCGCTCACGGCTATCATTTCCTCTTTTACATCGGCACCGAGAATGATTTTTTCCGCTCCGTATTCATCCAGCCAATGCAAAACCGTATCGCGTGATTTTACAGCAATACTTCCCGCTGTAATTTGTTGTGCTCCGCAATCGAAGGCTATGCGAATATCTTTATCCGATTTAATCCCTCCACCGAAATCAATTTTCAACTTTGTTTGCGAGCTGATGGCCTGCAATGTTTGGTGATTGACGATGTGGCTTGCCTTGGCTCCGTCTAAATCTACCAGATGCAATCGCAGTAACCCCGCTGCTTCAAACTGTTTCGCGACCTCCAGCGGATTTTCGTTATAGACAATTTTCTGTGTGTAATCGCCTTGCGAAAGACGTACACATTTTCCACCTATTATATCTATGGCCGGGATTATTTCCATTTTGCTTCAATAAATTTTCTCAAAAATTCTTCTCCTGTCTTTCCGCTTTTTTCAGGGTGAAACTGCACAGCATAAAAATTATCTTTCCGAAAAGCCGCAGAAAATTCGGTGATGTAATTACAGCTTAGCGTAGTGAATTTATTTTGGGGAACATAATAGCTATGAACAAAATAATACCAATTGTCGCTGTCATTCGTTTTGTTCCAACCGATATGCGGCACCTTCAGCTTTGGCTCAAACAACCTAACGGTCTCATTTAAAATTCCCAAACAATATGTATCGCCTTCTTCGCTAAACCTGCACATCAACTGCATACCCAGGCAAATTCCGAGCACCGGTTGTTTCAACTGTGGAATTAAAACGTCCAAACCCTTTTCCTTCAACACATCCATAGCAGCTTTTGCATGCCCAACTCCCGGGAAAATAATTTTATCGGCTGAAAGAATTTCGGGTTTATCAAAAGACAGAACCGGTGTAATGCCAAAGCGCTGAAAAGCAAATTGCACCGATCGAGTATTTCCTGCACCATAATCAATGATGACCACTTTCATAAAATACCTTTAGTAGATGGCAGTTGCATATTCGATAAATCTCTCTTTAATGCCATTTTAATAGCCTTGGCAAACGATTTAAAGATGGCTTCTATTTTATGATGCTCATTTTCGCCATCTGCTTTAATATTCAGATTGCATTTGGAGGCATCGCTGAACGACTTAAAGAAATGAAAAAACATTTCGGTGGGAACATCACCAACTTTCTCGCGTTTGAATACTACATTCCACTCTATCCAGTTTCTTCCGCCAAAATCAATGGCCACCTGCGCCAATGCATCATCCATCGGAAGACAGAATCCGTAACGCTCCATTCCTTTTCTGTCACCCAGAGCAACAGAAAATGCTTCCCCTAATGTGATAGCGGTATCTTCTATGGTGTGGTGTTCGTCAATCTGCAGATCTCCCTTTGCTGTTATTTTCAAATCTATGTTTCCGTGTCTTGCAATTTGCTCCAGCATATGGTTGAAAAAATTCAGGCCGGTAGAGATTTCAGCCTTACCGGTGCCGTCAAGATTGAGTTCAACGTTTATCTGCGTCTCCTTTGTGTTTCTTGAATGAGTTGCCTGTCGAGGTCCGCCTTTCAGATAATTGTAAATATGCTCCCAGTCTCTTGATTCAAGGGCGATAAAATTTTGCAGTTCCTCATGACTGTCTCTAACCTCACCGGTACCCAGCCCTCTGCCATCATTCAGGTAGAAACATTTAGCACCGAGATTTTTCGCCAATTGCACATCTGTAATTCTATCGCCAATCACGAATGAGTTTTTTAAATCGTAATGAGAAGCAAAGTATTGGGTAAGCATACCTATACCCGGCTTTCGGGTAGGAAGATTTTCATGGGGATGTGATTTGTCAATAAACACTTCGGAAAACCTGATCCCTTCATTTTCGAAAGTCCTCACAATAAAATTCTGCACCTGCCAGAACTCATCCTCAGGAAAATCAGCCGTTCCTAAGCCATCCTGATTAGTCACCATTACTAATTCATAATCCAACTCGCGCGCTATTTTGCTCAGCCAGTAAAATACCTGTGGGTAAAAAGTGAGTTTCTCATATTTTTCAATCTTAAAATCATCGGTTTCAAGAATCAGGGTACCGTCACGGTCGATGAATAAAACTTTTTTCATAGTTCAAATTTATTTAAGGCAGTTAGCAAGGCGCGGTTTTCAGATTCTGTTCCTATGGTTATTCTCAGGCAATCTTCGCACAATATTATTCTGCTCCGGTCGCGCACAATAATTCCCAGCGAAACAAGATAGTTATAAATACCTTGAGCATCTTTCACCTTTACCAATATAAAATTAGCGTCAGAGGGATACATTTTTTCAATCAGCGATGTTGTTATAAGTTGCTGTTCAAGTTTTTTTCTTTCCTCAATTGTTTCGAGGATATGCCGGTTCACCCAATCAATATTATCAAGCGCTTTCATAGCAAACTGCTGCGTTGCGAGGTTAATGTTGTAGGGTGGTTTCACCTTGTTCATGTATTCGGTAATAATCTGCGGGGCAAATGCCATACCTAACCTTATGGCCGCCAGCCCCCAGGCTTTTGAAAAAGTTTGCAGCACCACCAGATTTTCATATTCGGTAAGAAAACGGATAGCTGATTTCTGTTTCGAGTAATTGATATACGCTTCATCTATAACCACTATGCCTGGAAATTTTTGAATCAATAACTCCATGTCCTCTGCATGAAAGGAATTGGCGGTTGGGTTATTAGGCGAGCAGATAAAAAGCAGTTTTGAGTGCTCGCCACAACTCTCCAGAATTCTTTCTACATCTAGATCGAAGGAGGGAAGCAGGTTTACTTTTCTCACTTCCACATCGTTGATGTTTGCACTTACTTCATACATACCATAAGTAGGCGGGCAAATAATTACATTATCTGTTTTCGGCTCACAGAAAATGCGGAAAAGCACATCAATCGCTTCATCGCTGCCATTACCCAAAAAAATATTTTGATGCGGAACACCTTTTATGCTGCTGATTTTTTCTTTCAGTTCTTTTTGCAGCGGGTCCGGATACCGGTTATAGCTTTCGGGAAGCGGAGAGCCGTAACTGTTTTCGTTGGCATCTAAAAAAACGGAAGCATCTCCTTTAAATTCATCGCGTGCGGATGAATATGGTTTCAACCTGAGAATATTTTCCCGCATAATATTTTCTACATCAAACATTATCTGTTCTTTATTTTTTTCAAGCGGATGCTTACCGCATTTTGATGTGCCGATAAGTTTTCTGCCGCTGCCATCGTTTCGATTGCACCACCTATATTCTTTATTCCTTTGGGTGAAATTTTCTGATACGTAATTTTTTTTACAAAGGAATCAAGCGACACCCCTCCGTAAACGCGGGCATAACCATTGGTAGGCAGGGTGTGGTTCGTGCCGCTGCCATAATCTCCGGCACTTTCAGGGGTATAGTTGCCGATAAAAACCGAACCGGCATTCATCACCTGTTTCACAAAATACGTTTCATCTTTCACTGCCAATATCAAATGCTCCGGTGCATATAGATTGATAATATCCACCGCTTCCTGCTTATTCTTCACCAGAATAATTTTTGAATGCTGTAGTGCCTGAGCAGCTATATCTCTGCGCGGCAAACTTTTCATTTGATGCGCTACTTCTTCCTTCACCTTTGTTATCAGATTTTCTTTGAGGGCAACAAAAATTACCTGCGAGTCAGGTCCGTGTTCGGCCTGTGACAGCAAATCGGCTGCTACGAACGAAGGCTCACAGCTTTCATCGCCTACTATCAACACTTCCGATGGACCTGCCGGCATATCTATAGCAACACCGTCTTTTTGTATTACTTGTTTGGCAACAGTTACATATTGATTTCCCGGTCCGAAAATTTTGTCAACCTTCGATATGGTTTTTGTTCCGTAAGCCATTGCCGCTATTGCCTGCGCTCCGCCTGTTTTATAAATTTCATGAACGCCACACAACTGAGCTGCAAACAGAATAGCGGGATGAATTTTCCCCTGCTTATCAGGTGGAGTGCATAAAACAATTCGGGAACAACCTGCAATTTTTGCAGGAGCCGTCAGCATTAAAACTGTAGAGAATAACGGAGCACTGCCTCCGGGTATATATAAACCCACCTTTTGAATGGCTTTGCTTGCGCGCCAGCAGACCACGCCTTTCGTGGTTTCAATTTTTTTTGTTTTCAGTTCCTGCGCCTGATGAAATTTTTTGATGTTGCGGTGTGCTGTTTCAATAGCCTGTTTTAGTTTTTTATCAACCAACACGACCGCTTCTTTTATTTCTTTATCCGTTACGCGCAATTCTTTCACGTTTGCTTTGTCAAATTTCAACGCATACTTTTTCAAAGCGGCATCTCCATTCTTCTTCACTTCATTCAGAATTTCCTGCACTGTTTTTTCGATAACAAAAAAATCTGCCGAAGGCCGTTTCAGCAACTTTTCTAAATCTTTCGCATTCGGATACTTAATTGCTTGCATTACATTACCATTTTTTCGATCGGCACAATTAAAATTCCCTGCGCGCCTAATTTTTTTAGTCCATCAATTTTATCCCAAAACTCATTTTCGCTGATAACCGAGTGCAATGAACTCCAGCCTTGTTCCGCTAAGGGAAGGATAGTAGGGCTTTTCATGCCCGGTAATAGCGCGATTATTTCCTGCAACTTATTGTTAGGGGCGTTGAGCAAAATGTATTTGTTGTTACGTGCCGATAACACCGCATTGATACGAAACAATAATTTATCGAACAGGTTCTTTACTTCGGCACTTAAATTTTTTCCGGTTATTAAAACTGCCTCTGACCGAAACAGAACTTCTACTTCTTTCAATCCGTTTTTAAAAAGTGTAGAGCCGGTGCTAACAATATCGCAGATACCATCTGCCAACCCGATATTGGGTGCAATTTCGACTGAGCCCGAAATTTCATGAATGTCTGCATTCAGATTGTTCTTTTTCAAAAACTGTCGAAGGGTATTCGGATAAGAAGTAGCGAGTTTCTTACCGTTGAAATAATTTAGGCCGGTATAGTTTTCGGTTTTAGGCAGAGCGAGCGAAACTTTGCATTTGCTGAAACCCAAATGCTGAATCACTTCTACTTCGTACGATTTTTCAATCAACAGGTTTTCACCAATAATGGCAATGTCTGCAACGCCATCCTCCACATATTCGGGAATATCGCTGTTGCGCAGAAAGAAAATTTCCAACGGAAAATTTCTTGCCGTTACTTTCAACTGGTCCTGGCCATTGTCAATGGAAATACCACAATCTTTAATCAGTTTCAGTGAATCTTCATTCAGCCGACCTGATTTTTGAATAGCTATTCTTAGCTTTTTCTCTTCCATAGTTACTTAATTAAAAAGCCCGCTGTTGCTTACAGCGGGCTTTCATTTATTTTTTGTTTACACAAAAATATCAATTTCCTCGCTGTGCGATTACTGAATGAAGATGATGTGCCGAACGAATCATATTTTTTATTTACGTGCCGAAGATAAAAGCTGGTTTTATAAAACCAAAGCTCAATAGGAAATAATCTTCGAATTCTTCATTTTCCGCAGATGCGAGCGGATAATTTTCTGCACTTCTAAATCATCTTCATCATGCTTTACTACTTCTTTCAGATTTTCGGGAGTGTTAGCCGTAAGTTCAGGATTAAAATATCCGAAACCGCGGTAAGTGTTGTTCTCAATCCAAATCACTGAATGTTCATCGGGATGAATGCCTTCGGCAATGATGAAAAAGCTTGGATGCCTGTATAAATGTTTGCGGATTGCTTTTTCAATCTGTGTGTTGTAGTTTTTCAGATTCTTCTCTTCCAACCCGCTCTCTTTCATTTTAGAACGTATGGCAAACCAGCCGTGCAGATTATTGTCTTTGATAACTTTTCCTAGAATTTTATTCGCCACTGCCTTTGATGGAAATTTCAAAATTAACTCTCCCTCTTCCCATTCGAGCGGATGAATTTTGAGTTGGAGAAATCCCTGTTCATCCTTATCAATAAAAATTCCGTGGGTGTGTACTTGTATGCGCGGCTTTTTGTTGAACTCGGGTAAATGCGTTTTCAATTCGCGGTATGAAAGCAGTTTTGCTGTCAACTCATTACCGGTTAATTCATAGTCAATGTTGCGCATGAGCTCAAACATCCTTGTTTTCTCGGGTGAGTCAGCAGGTTTCGAAAAGTCGGTAATTACTTTTTTGCGAATGTTCTTAGACCCATCGAGGTAAAGTATTTTACCCACTTCATCTTTATAATAAAACACACCGGCATCTTCGGGCAGTTTTTCAATTTCGGCTTTTGATAAATAAGGTGGCAGTAAATCTACATCGATGCCATGGTTCAGTTCAATCTCAATATATTTCTGCGAAACCTGTTTATCTAAAATCAGTTTCAGCAACTTCACCGTTGCTTCGGCATCACCCGTGGCACGATGGCGGTCGGTAATTTCTATTTCTAAACTGTCGCAAATGTTTCCCAGGCTGTAAGAGTTGAAGCCCGGAATTGTTTTTCTGGCAAGGTTCACCGTGTCTAGCTGCTTGCGGTTAAAATCGATTCCTAGCCGTTTAAATTCCTGACGAATCATGCCAAAGTCGAACTTCACATTATGCGCTACGAAAATATTTTCATGCGTCAGCTCCAGAATCTTTTCATGTACCTCTTCAAACAGCGGAGCATTTTTTACCATGTCGTTACTAATGCCTGTCAGCTTGGTTACATATGGGTCAATTGGACGTTTGGGGTTCAACAGGGTAGAAAAAGAGCCGGTAATTTTTTCGCCATCAAACACAAACACCGCTATTTCAATCACGCGGTCTACAGAAGGGCTTCCGCCTGTGGTTTCTACATCAATGATGGCATACATGGGGCGTGAAAATAGTTATTTGCCGAAAAGAATTTTTATCATCGTGTTGTGAACAAACACCTTAAATATCTTTTCCTTCTGCTGGTGCTCTGTTCATATCATTCTATCCGTGCTCAGGTAATTACCGAAGATACCACAACCCGCGCGCCTTTTTTTGCCACAAATAAATTTAATAGCAAATGCTATGTGGGTTTTGAGGGAACAGTCTCTCAGATTCTTAAAACCAAAGCGGCCATGAGCCTGGGGCTGAACTTAAACTGGGTTATTAATCACAAATATGTAGTCAGCGCTAAATACAATGTGCTTACCACACCTGTAAATATTCAAGACAAGGTAGCGCCCGATAACCCCACCGATACCATTCACCTGACACAGCATTTTGCGGGTCTTGCCTTTAGCTACATTCTGTTCAACAACAAAAAATTTTCTTTTCAGCCCGAACTTGCTGTTGGCTGGGGGGCCACCAAATATTCACATCAAAACAAAACCTTTCGCAAAGATTTTGCCGTTATACTACCTTCGATTTATGGGGTTTATAATGCTAATAAAAATTTCCGCTTTGGTGCGGGACTTAACTACCGTCTCACCGCTGGGGGCTCGCTCAATGGTCTAAAAGATGCCGACCTAAGTGGTTTGGGCGGAATGGTATTTATACGCGTAGGAACTTTCTAAAACTTATTTTTTTAAAGAATCTCTTATTTCCATCAACAACTTATCAGTAGAAGAAACTACCGGTGGAGTAGAAGGAGCAGCTTCTTCCTTTTTCTTAGCAGCATTCATGGCCTGAATGATTAAGAACAAAACGAAAGCCACGATAATGAAGTTAATGGTAGCCGAAAGAAAATTGCCATACTTAACCGTCCCGAAAATCGTCAACTCTTCAAGTTTTGTAAGATGTGCAGCTTCTAAGGCAGGCTTAAGTAGAAGAGGTGTAATTACATCGTCAATAAGTGAGCTGACTATTTTGCCAAATGCACCGCCAATGATGACCCCGATGGCTAAATCAACAACGTTGCCTTTCATGGCAAACTCTTTAAATTCTTTAATCATTCCCATAGTGGTAAGTTTTTAGGTTAGGAAATATGGGTTGAAAATAAATTTTGAACCCGAAGCAAAGAATTTTTCAGCGTAAAAGTTTTGCACTTCGCGTAAGGCTAAATCAAATTTTCTCGAAAAGATTTTTTTCAATCCATCCAACTTTGCCATCGGCTAAACGGATTTTAGTCCAGTTGCCAACCTGGTCGCAAATCGCCAGTTTAAGTCCTTCATGAATAGTGAAGAGGTCGGTGCCATTGGCATCAGGCGCGCTCTTTACGTTTACATTTTCAACGAGTAGAACAGCGGAATCAGAATTTTCTTCTGCGCTGCTCTGTTTAAAAGCAAGTGAAATAGAGACAATAGAAAGAACCAGGAACAACGAGCCAAGAAACAGGACAAGCCCTTTTTTAGTAATGAAAAGGTAAACTGCAAACACAAGAAGTGTAACCCAAATAAATGCCAGCGAAAAAATTCCCCAGCCCCTCGATGACTGAGAGCAAAGCAGATTATTCCATTGTGTAACCACCGCCAGTTGCGGAACCGGAATAAGCTTGTCAACTGTTTTAAGCTGCGTCAGTTTTAAGTTGTTTGTAATGTCTTCATCCTCCGGTGCAAGTTTGTGTGCGCGCTCAAAATTTAAAATAGCCTTACCGGTGTTGTGCAGTTTAAAATAACTGTTGCCGAGGTTGTAGTAAACCTCAGGTGTGCGATAACCCTGCATCAGAATTTTTTCATAAGCTACTACGGCCTGCTCAAATTGATTGCTTTTGTAAAGCGCATTTGCGGATGTGTAAAGTTGAGATGGGCTTTGTGCATTTGCAGAAGAACCTAACGCAAGAAAAAATGAACCAAGAAGAAAAGCAATTAAAAATGTATTACTTCTGATTTCTGATTTCTGATTTCTGATTTCATCTTCAAGGTCTGCCATCAAATTCATAGCCACATCATAATTCGCTTTCATTTCACTTCCCTCGCCCACCGGTGAATACAAAGCAAGCTCACAGGTGTTTAATAAGCTTTTCAGTTTCGCAATGGTTTCTGCTTTTGCGTTTTTGGCCAACAACTTTTCTTCTACATTATCTTTCGAAAGCTCTGCCATATCAATGTTTAGCTTGTCGCCTAAGTAACCCCAGGTAGCGCGCGATACTTCATCGTAGAAATTCTTCTTGTCGCTTTTTGCCAGATGCTTAGCAGCAAGGCTCAATCTCTTCTTAGCGAGTTTAAGCGCTCGTCTTCTCTTGGTTCCTATCACGTCTGCCGCGAGGTCTTCGTTTCTTCTCTTGGCTACCACTAAACCAATGAATAATAAAAACGGAGCAGAATACATGGCCACAAAACCTGCCGAGCCGAAGAACGGATTTCCCTTTTTGAACTCCGGTGTAGTGGTTTTTATATAACGGATATCCTGACCCACTAACGAAACTTCTTCTTTGCTTACACCCGTAGTTGCCGCATTAGCATTTACATTTTTCGATGGCTCACCGGTAACCTTCACCGTAAATTCGGGCGACTTAACCGTAAAGTATTTAGCACTTGCCGGTTCAAACCATGAAAATGTTTTCGATTCAATTTTATAATCACCGGGCTGACGTGGAATGAGGAGATAGTCATACTGCTTGGTTCCGCTCATGCCCTCCGCACCGTTGCTGATGTTTTCTTTTGTTTTAGGGTCATACACTTCAAACTCTGCAGGAAATTTCAGTGTAGGTGCATCTACAAACTTCAGGTTACCGGTGCCCGAAATTTTCAACGTATAAGTAATCGGCTCATCGGTTTTTGCGTCTTTGTTGGAAAGAGAAGTTTCGAATTTGTAACTCCCTACTGCTCCTGCAAAATCTGTTGGCTTACCGCTCTCCGGTAATTCTTTCACGTTCACCGTTGCGGCAGATGTTTTTAAAGTCATCGGCACCTGCTGCACTTGTCCAAAGAAACTGCCGAAGAAATTTCTGGAATTAGAACGAACCTGTACCTGCGCTACTGTATTCACTTCACAACTCGCCACCGGTAATGCTCCGGCTCGTTGCGGATATAAATTGTATTTCAGAATATCAACCGTGTTGTATTGTTTGCCGTTTATATTTTCTACCGAAGGTCTGCGCTTAGGATCGAGCTCTACCTCCTGGCTCCAGAAACCATCGAAGGCCGGTGCCTTTGTTACATTAAAACCTCCCAAGTTCTGACGGAAATAAAGTTTGTAAGAAGCCGTAAGCATCTCGCCTTTAAAAACGGAGTTTTTGTTCACTACTAATTTGATGAACACATCATCTTTCAATTGCTTTTCTAAATCGCCATTGTTTGCTTGCGGCTGTTCTTCTTCCTCCTCTTGTCCGCCTCCATTAAAAAATGGGTCGTCAAACGGGTCGAAGGGATTACGCTGTCTATGTTGTTGTGCCTGTTGCTGTGCCACCGGTGCCGTTACCTGAATAGAAAGTTCGTTGCTCTCCATAGTAACACCGGCAACCTGAATGCTTGCTTTACCGATTTTAAATGTTCCCTGATTCTTCGGACGCAGAACATAGTTGTAAGTAACGCTTTGTGTTACGTTACCATTCACCCATTGCATACTGGTAGAAGTATTGGGACCTCCAAGCACCTGAAAGTCGCTAATGGAAGGCGGCTTTAAGTTATTGCCGTTTCCATTCTCTAAAGTAAAGCTGAGTTGGAAATTTCCGTTTTGCGGAACCGACTTAGGCGCGGAGGCATAGAATTTTGCTTGCGCAAAAATCTGAGTGCAGGACATCACAAAAAGCAAAGCCAGGAAGAACGAACTCTTCACTGTCGAAATAATATTTCTGTTATTGCTTTTCATCTTGTCTGCAAAATTCTTTCAACTATACGGTTTATTCAAGTAATCAAGGCTTCGGTTAGATTTTTTTCACACCTTTTCAGACTTATTTACCAATCCTTCTCGATTTTCACATTCACTACTTTCATTTGCTTCTGCTGCATTTTCTGATTGGTCTTTTGCTCTTCGCCCTGTAATGCCTGCAACATTTTTTCGGCTTCCTCTTTTGAAAGCTTTGGTTGTTGTCCCTTTTGCTGTTGGTCTTTTTTATCCTGATTCTTCGACTGCTGGTCTTTGTCCTTGTCTTTATTTTTATCGTCTTTGTTCTGATCCTTCTTGTCGTCTTTCTTATCTTTTTTATCGTCCTTTTTATCCTTGTTGTCTTTGTTCTGCTTGTCCTGATTTTTTTGCTGAATCAGCATGGCGTTTGCATACGCGAGGTTATACTTCGTGTCCGCATCTTTAGGATTGTTCTTCAAAGATTCTTTGTATGCCTTTGCGGCTTCTTCCCATTTCTGCTGCTCTAAAAAAGTATTGCCGAGGTTGTGGTAAGCTTTCGCCTTTACGGTTTTATCGGTATTGGTTTGCGCGGAAAGCTGAAATTGTTTTGCCGCTTCATCGTAACGCTTTTGCTGATACACCGCATCGCCCAGATTGAAAGTGGCTTCGGGCATGTTGTTCTTTTTGTCGAGGGCTTTTTTGTAGCTGGCTTCGGCATCGGTGTAAACTCCTTTGTCGAATTGTTTGTTGCCGTTGCGGGTTTCTTTTTTCTCTGGGTTTGTAGACAGTTGATTTAGCTGCGCAACAGAGGTCAGAAAACAGAAAACAGAAAACAGAATTATAAATACACTTTTCATGGGTGGCGAATATATTATTAGCTGCGCCCTGTGCCAATGTGATTAGATTTTTTTAGCAACCCCTAAATCCCCTAAAGGGGACTTGAAGACAACCCCAAACCCCTAAAGGGGCTTTAATACAAAATACAAAACCGGCTGCCGGATATGATGTATAAAAAAACTGATTAAGCTCGACCGTTTGTTATGGCTGAAAAGCCTCGCTTTTTCACACATAGATAGTAACTATTTACCAATGAAAATTTGAAATTAAGGACGGTTCAAATAAACATTTGCAAAACATTTTTAAACTAAAATCTAAAGCCATGGCAAGTACAACGGAAACAGGACACGCGAAGAACATCGCCAATTTGAAAGCTCTTAATGAAACCAATGCAGGTTTCGGAGCTACTTACAATCCTTCGAACCCATTATTGGGAAATGCAACAATGGTGACGCAACACACTACCTGCAATGCGTTGCAAAATGCTGTGAATGCACAAGAAGGAATTTTTAAACCGATAGTAAATAAGCGGCATGATATGTTTAAGCATGTGAAGCCGTTTGCGCGCAGGGTACGCAGTGTAGCTAAAACCTGTGGTGCGAAAGAAAGTTGGGTAAAGGATGTAAATACTGTTATTACTAAGCTTTTGGGTGAGCGAGCCAGTAAAGCAAAACCGACTGCTACTGACCCGGCAGGAACAAGTGCAAGCCAACAGAGTTATGATAACACAGTGAATAATGTACAGAAGCTGATTGAGGTATTAAAGAATGAACCGCTTTATACTCCTAATGAAGTGGAGTTGCAGATTGTAACTATAGAGGCGCATTATACGGAGTTGAATAAGGCGAATAATGATGTGAAGGTGGGAGTGGTGCCTTATAATAATGCTGTGATAGCCAGAAACAAGGCCTTGTATGCTGAAAAGACAGGATTGGTAGATGTTGGACAGGCGAGTAAAGATTATGTGAGAGGTATTTTTGGTTACAGTAGCCTTGAGTTTAAATTAGTAAGCAAATTGAAGTTTACTAAGCTGGCGAAAGTGGATGTGCCTTCGTAGTTGCAAGGTTTTAGAAAGAGGTAAAAGGTTTGCTTAACCCGAGTTCTGGTTTGTTTAGCCCGAGTTCGGGTTTTTTTATGTGCTGTATTGGTTTGTTTAATGACAGTATGGGTTTGTAAACCTGACATATTGGTTTGTTCAGGTGGTGTTTGGGTTTGGTTAAGGTGAGTATGTGTTTGTTTAAGTGCTGTATGAGTTTATTTAATGGCAGTTCGGGTTTGTAAGGTGGGAGTTTGGGTTTGTTTTGGGTTGGGAAGGTTTTGTTTTGGCTTGAAAACATTTTTTTCTGTCACTTTTTTAGCGTGGTGAAAAGTAAAACCATTTTTCTTCGTTCCTTTTTTTAAAAAAAGGAACCAAAAAATCGTCCAAAAAAAGGCTCCGCGTTTTTGGACTGGCTTGGCGCGAAAGACAGTTTTTAATTTTTTAGGTGTGTTTTAATTTGAGAGGTTTTGGGTGTTGCTCTCCTAATCTCTTTTTCATCTCGAAACTTCTGACTGTGCTACGCACCAACGCATAGGCTACCGAAGTTTCGGAAGGATGAAAAAGAGGGGTTGCCTTAAATGGAAAAGGAAGTTTAGATTTGAGGAAACAAAGTTGTTGGTGACGTATCGCAGAGCCGATACTAAAACACCAACAATGGCAAAAAATACCAACAACGGCAAAAAGAGGGATGGTGCTTAATTTTTAGAGCGTTGTTTTGCTGTGTTATGTTTATGCTTGAAAGAAGAAAGTCTGAAAGGGCATGAACTGAGATAAAAACAGATCAATCATCTTTATATGCCAAACAGGATTCCAGTTAATAAGCTAAGGCTATTATTTGCCCTTTACAAACAAAATAAGATCATCAGTAAGAGGAGGATTGCGCAGACACTGAAGATAACTCGTAATACGCTGAAAAATTATCTTACCAAATTTCAAAACATAAACGGCTCTTATTCCGAAGTAGCAGAAGATGAGAAAACTTTCATCGGGTTACTTTTTCCTCAAAGAGTGAAATCTAAAAGGGAAAATCAGATGTATGCTTTCTTTCCTGCGATTCACGCCCGTCTTGAAAATACTGATTTAACCCTGTATGATGAGTGGGAAGAATATATCAGAGAAGTTCCACAGGGATTTAAAACCACGCAATTTTATCACCACTATTCGAAGTGGCTTAAATCCATTGGAATCTCGACAAAGCCTAACAACCGGTGGCGCATAAAATCAATGTCGGAGGAGGAAGTATTGCAGTTGAAGAAGTTCAGGCAATCCGTCAACAGGCAGAAGTGGGAACGAGCGGTTGCGTTGCTGGATGCGCAAAATGGTGTCCAGCTCGAAATTATTGCGAAAAAGTTAGACAGATCGCGAGATGCCGTGAAGGATTGGATAAAAGCTTATGCGCTGGGCGGCTTCGATACCCTGTTCAATAAAAAGAGGATACCCAACGAGGACATAGCCTTGTCACTTAAAGTCAAGAGGGCAAACCTCATCAAACTAATTCACGAAACACCGAGGCTGCACGGGATTAACCGCGCCTCGTGGAGTCTGAAAACCCTGTCAGCAGCCTACCGCGAAGCATTTGGAGAATCTATGTCAATGACCACCGTTTCAGAGTATATCAGGGCAGAAGGATATTCCTTCAAAAAGGCACGTGAGACATTGACTAGTCCCGATCCTTTATACAGGGAGAAATTACAGAAGATAACAGCGATCCTCTCCAACCTCGGTGCTAAAGAGAAGTTCTTCTCGGTGGACGAGTTCGGACCGTTCGCGGTGAAGATGAAAGGTGGGCGGGTGCTGGTGAAAAAAGGAGAAAACAGGACATACCCGCAATTTCAAAAGAGTAAGGGGTGCCTTATCTGCACGGCTGCGCTTGAACTTTCCACCAACCAGGTCACACACTTCTACTCGACCAAAAAAGATACGGAGGAGATGATCAGATTGCTTGAAGTGTTGTTGAAGGAATACTCTGGACAGGAACGAATCTTCTTTTCTTGGGATGCAGCATCGTGGCACGCTTCAAAAAAACTTCATGAGAAAATAAAGCAGGTTAACGAACTGGAATACCGGATAGCCAATGACACACCGCTTGTCGAACTTGCGCCTTTGCCCGCTTCGGCACAGTTCCTTAACGTGATTGAGTCTGTTTTCAGTGGGATGGCTAAGGGGGTTATCCATAATAGCGATTACCAATCTGTAATTGAATGCAAGGAAGCGATTGATCGGTATTTTGCCGAACGGAACACTTATTTCAAAGAGCATCCCAAGCGTGCGGGCAATAAAATTTGGGGAAAGGAAAAAGTGAAGTCGGTGTTTAGCGAGATCAATAATTGCAAGGACGAAAGGTGGAGATAAGAATTTTTCCTGTCCATGCGAGTTTACACTGCTACAAAAACAAAAGTCGGCTCCTAACGGAGCGTGATTGGTTTTTGTTTTTTCTTTTCTACAAACAGGGTGCTCCGATGGGGTAAATACATTCCACCCTCTTCACTTCGTGACACTCCCGCCAGCGGGAGACAAATACAAATACAAACCAGTGAGTGAAGGGTGGCTGTTGGGTTAGGGATAGTAGCGGAAATCTTTTTTTATTTTTTTGATTGCTTCGCCCTTCGACTACGCTCAGGGTGACAGACGCTAATATTAATGAACGCTCAGCATGACATCAAAAAAATAAAAAAATTGTAGCGGATAGCCCGACCCCGCGCTTTGGCGGGGGAACCCCATCATACTTGCAGGTTAAAATTTTTTGCGTAACACGATTTTATTAAAGCGGAAGCAAAGAACCGTGTGCAAATTTTTTTACGATGTAAAAATTTGCCCAGGTTTGAAAGAGAATTTTTTCTCGCTTAGAAACCATTCAATCAAGAGCAGCACTGCGGCAATGATTAAACAAATTTGAAACTGGTCGTTGAAATCGGTGAAGATGGTTTCTTCGAAATCTTTGGTGTTGATGCGGCCCAGCTCTTTGAAGATGGCGTTGATTTCGTCTTTACCGCTGCCGAGCTGAAAATATTTTCCGTTCCCTTTTGCGGCTAAATCGCGCAGCATGGGCTGGTTCATTTTGCTGAGCACAATGTTGCCGGTTTCATCGCGCTTGAAATCGCTGCCGACCGGAATGGGGCCTCCGTTATCGGTGCCCACGCCAATGGTGAAAACCTTAACGCCTTCTTTTACAGCATCGGCAATGGCTTCGTCCGCTCCCCCTTCGTTGTCCTCGCCATCGGTGATGATGATGAGC
>CAIYOV010000026.1 GCA_903927935.1 uncultured Bacteroidota bacterium
ATCGTCATACTTAAAAAACGCAAGATTAGCTCCTCCAAGTGTGTTATCATAAAAATGTGAACCTACGTTTAATATCCCACCTTGATAATCATAGCTATTTCTCAAAAACCTTGAATAAAAAAAATCATAACTTTTTTCGATTGCCCAATGTGCGCCCACAGCAATAGGGTCTGCGCTGAATGAAAGGGTATTATCAGTAATGGCGGCTACTCCCGAACCATTTGTATTATTATAGTTATAGTCAATAATTTGTTGTGAATTGTTGGGGCCTCTTGTTTCAGTCTCAGCCAAAATATATAGGGAACCATTATAGCTAACCTGCATAGATTGTGGCCCATAATGATATGTGGTTAATGTGCCTGTAACATCAGCATTTGCAACTTGTGAGATTTTGTTTATCAATTGCCCGTTATGTGCATCAATAAACACAGTCCATGCATCGGTTAATTTTATTCCTTCTGCTGTAAACTTCCAGCATAATCTAAATTCTCCAGTTTTGTAATTACCGTTCATAGGTTCTATTACTAATTCAGGTTTAGGATAATAGCTGGAGTTAGCGTTTTTAGTTTTTGCTTTTAATGCCTTTTCTAAATTTTCATCCTGCCATTTATATTTTTCAAGATTTAATGCCTCTTGCGCCTTTTTTACTGCTTCATCTTTTGAAATCGTTGGTTTAATAGCAATAGAAAGGTTAGGTATAAATTTTCCATTTGCTGAAGTAGCAACAGCATTTTTTTCGTGAATAATGTATTGAACACCATAAACAACTACACCCTTATATTGTTGGTTATATTTATAATGAACACCCAATTTATCTTTTGTTGTTTTTTGTAGCTCGAGTTTATCATCTGCCTTAAATCCAAATTCCTCTTTCATTTTTTCAAAGAAATTCTCATGCGTTACATCGGTGTTTGCATCGAATCTGATAAAAGAGGGAACTCCTTTTTCTGACCTCTGGATGATTTGATAGGGCCTAGTTTCCTGTGCTGCGGGTAAGCCATATACAAAAAAACCAAATACACCTGTTAGTAAAATATTTTTCATTTTTTATGCGGGTTTATTGTTCAAATATAACCTTCCTTCCCTTCCCCAAAACTTTTTTTGCAAATTCCAAAAACCGTTTTACTTTTATTTCAACTAAAACTATTCCTCACACTTTAAACACAAAGTCTATGTCATCTACATCCGAAACAGGTCATGCAGTTAACTACAACAACTTCAACATCCTCATCGCACGTTGCACAGGTTACTCCACGCGCTACAACCCAAGCAACACACTCATCAAACTTGCCTCGCTTCAATCCGTTTATTCATCAGCCGGTAACGCTTTACAACACATCGTTCAGTTCAAACCCGCTTGGGACAATGCTATCAACTCCCGTCAGCAACTATTTGCCGATATGGTAAAACTCGCTACGCGCATCATCAACGCTTTCGATGCTTCCGAAGATGTAACCGATGAACAGGTAAATGATGCCAAAACCATTATCCGCAAAATTCGTGGCGAGCGCAAAAGCAAAAAGAACCTCAACCCCGGCCCCGATGACCCGGTTCAAATTTCAGTTTCGCAACAATCCTATGCCAATCAGGTATTTCATTTTGGCGAGTTGGTAGGTATTGTTACAGCCGTTCCAACTTACACCCCCAATGAAACCGAACTGCAATCTGCCAATCTTGTATTATTTCTCGATTCACTAAACACCGCCAATCAAACAGTAGCCACCACCCAGCAACCATACCTCGATGCCGTTACCGAACGAAACACAGTTTTCTATGCTAAGAAAACTGGCTTAGTTGACCTTGCTTTAGAAGTCAAAAAATACGTCAAATCTGTCCAAACCATTACTCCGACCGAATTCAAACAAATCTCCGGTCTCAAATTCAGCCGTCCGCGCAAGAAATAATAGACTTAAGCAGCATTCAACTTCCTTTCTCCATTTATGGAGAAGGTGCCCGAAGGGCGGATGAGGCAAAAAAAGGGGCGTTTTCATCTCGAAACGCCCTTTTTTTTAGGAAATGCTCTAAACTCGGTAGGCAACGCTCTGTTTTCGGTAGGCAATCGTCATAAATCGCAAGGCAACGCTCACAACTCGCGTGGCAATCCTCTGAAATCGCAAGGCAATCTTCTATAATCGGGAGGCACTCTTCTGTTTTCGCGGGGCAATCTCCTTAACTCGCAAGGCAACCTCCTGTAATCCGAAGGCAATGTTCTGTAATCGAAGGGCAATCTTCTAAAGTCGCGAGGCAACTTCCTGTTCTCGCAAGGCAATTGCCTTTTCCCTACTGCCTTGAACTTTTGGTTCTTTTAGTTCAAGCTAAAAGAACAAGAACAATCAAACCAAACTCAACTCGTCATCACACAACCCCTCCACATTCAACTCCGCACCAACACTTCCAATCTTCATCAAAGCCTGTTTGGCATTTTCCAAACCGCGCAGTCGCACCGTGTAATCGGAACTCCAGACCGTAGAAAGCAGCCAGGTGTAAGCATCGGCTTCGCTGAGTTTAAAGCGTTCCTGCAACAGGCGCACCGAATTTTCGGAAGAAACAAAGCGGGCGCTTTCTTCATTAATAACTTCGAGCACTTTCTTAATCGCATCGCGTTTGGTTTGCAGCGCATCATCGCTGGCTATCACCAACATGCTGCTCCACGGTGCGCTGAACTCGCCAATCATGCGCACGGTGCCGTTTTCTACAAAAGCTTTGGTCATGTATTTTTCCCAATAAAAAATCTGCGTTTCGTTGGCGGTAAGCGATTGCATGGCTCCGTCAATACTGCGCACTTCAATCAGGTCCTGCGGGTTTACTTTTTCTCCGCGCTGCTCGGCATGTATCATAGCCATAAGGTGCGAACCGGAACCGGTTTTGCTGATGGCATATTTTTTAGGCAGGCGGTTGTAAACAGAATAGAACTGCGATTTGGCACCCGTAAAAATGCCCCAGCCGAGCGGAGAGGTGATATACTCTTTTACAATTTTTGCCTGCAGCCCTTTGGCAGCGGCAGAAATAAAACCTTCGGTGAGCAGAATGGCGAGGTCGAGCTCACCGGTTTTGAGAGCTTCGGTCATTACACCGGTGCCGCCGGGGAAGAATTTCCAGTTGAGGTCCACTCCTGCCTGCTGAAATTTATTTTGCTCTACGGCCAGATTCCAGGGCAGATTAAAATGCTCGGTTACGCCTCCGATATTTATGTGCTTGCTCATTTTTTAAAAAATTGAATAGTAGCATTTACTGCTTGTTGCAAATCTGCCGTTAAATTATTTTCTGTGTAAGGATGCTTGCCACCAAAATTGTGATTGCTGTTTTCTATTAACAACAGTTCGGAGTTTTTGTTCCATTGATTCATTTCAATGGCAGCTTCTACCGGAATGGTTTCGTCTTTTGTGCCATGAATAATGAGGAAAGGAATGCTCATCTGTTTGACCGCATCGGGCACAAAGAGTCTATCCATGTTGGCGAAATAGTTTTCATACATCTGCCACTTAATAGGCATCTGCTGACCGGTGCGGGCATTGCCTACATAGACTACGCCATCGCGTTTAATGTTTTCAAGTTCCTCATCGCTCCAGTATTTGCTGAACTCGTTTACGCTGCCCCAGGTGCAGATTTTTTTTATGCGGGTATCTTCTTTTGTTTTTAAAATGGAAATACCTCCTCCGCGGCTGTGGCCCATTAAATAAATTTTCTGCGAATCAGATTCTGTTGCGCTGTCAGGAAACTGATTGGAGCAAACCCAATCTATTACCACGCCTAAATCATCCATTTCGATACTGAGGTTGTCGTTGCCGAAAGCTTCGAGGTCGGCAAAGTCGGTGGGGCTTTCGATGGTAGTGCCGTTGTGCGAGAAATTAAATTTTACATACACAAAGCCGGCTTCCACAAATTTATCGGCTACCAAATCAAAAGGTCCCCAATCTTTAAAACCTTTAAAGCCGTGACTGAAAATGATGACCGGTTTCCTTTCGCCATCTTTTTTGTAATAAACATCGACCAGAAAAGGACGACCATGTTTGCTTTGAAGAATAATATTGCGCTCTCTTGAAATCATGGGCGCGAACATAAAAACAGTTTTCATCTTCGGCAGAACGGTTACATTCGCCCCTCATGTCGCTAAAACTTGAGGACATAAAGAAACCGATTGCGAAAGAACTCGATGAGTTCGAGGTTCGCTTTCGTGAAAGTATGAAGAGCAAAGCTCCTTTGCTCGACCGCATTACGCATTATATAGTTACGCGCAAGGGCAAGCAGATGCGCCCGATGTTTGTTTTTCTTTCGGCCCGCCTTTGTGGCGAACTGAATGAAGCGACTTATGTGGCGGCATCGCTGGTGGAGATTCTGCACACCGCTACTTTGGTGCACGATGATGTGGTGGACGACAGCTATCAGCGCAGAGGATTTTTTTCCATCAACGCCCTCTGGAAGAATAAAATTGCAGTGCTGGTGGGCGATTATTTGTTGTCGAAAGGTTTGCTGGTTTCGATAGAGAACAATCAGTTTCAACTGTTGCATATTCTTTCAGATACCATCCGCGCCATGAGCGAAGGCGAATTGCTGCAGTTAGAAAAAGCCAGACGGCTCGACATTCAGGAGGATATTTATTTTGAAATCATCACCGGCAAAACGGCCTCGCTTATTGCTTCGGCTTGTGCTTGTGGTGCATCAACAACCACCAAAGATGAAGCGCAGATTGCCCGCGTAAAACTGATGGGAGAAAAAATCGGAATCGCCTTTCAGATAAAAGATGATTTGTTCGATTACGAAGAAGCTGAGATAGGCAAGCCTCGAGGTATTGATATTAAAGAACGGAAGATGACTCTGCCACTCATCTATACTCTGGGTAAAGTTTCAAGCAGCGACAAACGCAAAATCATCAATATCATTAAGAATGAAAACCAAAACGCTGAAAAAGTGCGCTGGGTGATTGATACAGTTCGCGCGAATGGCGGAATGGATTATGCCGCTAAGAAGATGATGGAGTATCGTGATGAAGCATTGAAACTGTTGCACGAATTTCCTGAAAGCGAATCGCGCAAATCAGTAGAGCAGTTGATTGAGTTTACTATTGAGCGGAAGATTTAATTGCCAGAATCTCTTCCATCATGTTTCGCCCATTCACTAAGCGCGGAACTTTGTTTTGTCCCCCCAGTTTATTTTTTGAAGAAAGCCATTTGTAGAAAGTTCCTTGCGGTAATACAATTACTTCAAGCGATGTAAGCGCGAGATTGTTCGCACGCTTTTGTTTGTAGTTGGAGTTTTCCTGTTGCAGATTTTCATCCAACAATTTTTCGTAAGTAGAAATATCGACAGGAGATTTTAAAAACTCAATGGCAAATTGCATTCTGCCTTTTTCTTCAATGCTGATGTAAAGAGGCGCAACGGTATAATCGCTCACCGAGCAATCGAGAGTTTGATTTGTTTTCATCAATGCATTCTGCACGTTCGATAAAAGTAAATCTTCGCCAAAGGCATTGATGTATTCCTGTGTGCGTCCGGTAATTTTAAAAGTGAAAGGGTCTAATGATTGGAAGGTGATGACATCGCCAATTACATAACGCACTAATCCGTTGGGTGCTGTGATGAGCATTACATACGGCACTTCGGTTTTTACTTCGCTGAGTTCAATGGCATTTCTTTCTCCGGCAGAATAATTTTCAAGTGGAATAAATTCGTAGAAAATATAATTGTCGGTGAGCAGAAGCAGATTGTTGCTTTTCAGATTCTCCTGAATAGCGAAGAAGCCTTCAGTGGCATTGTATACTTCAAAGAAATTGAAATTGGTTTTGCCGACTAAATCTTCAAACTGTTTTCGGTAAGGCTCAAAACTTACACCACCGTGAAAATATACCTGCAGGTTCTTCCAAACATCAGTGAGTTTCTCAAACGGATACTCCTCTTTCATTTTTTGCAGCACTGACAAAATCCAGGTAGGCACACCGCTCATGGTTCCTACATCTTCATGGGTAATCTGTTTTACTGCATTTGAGATTTTCTCTTCCCAATTGGAAACGGTTTGTACATCAATTGAAGGGACATAAAACGGACGATAAATAACCGGCACGTTTCGGACAAGAATTCCTGAAATATCTCCTACAGTAATTCCTGTAGGAAGAGTTTCATAAATCCCTCCGGGGATGAGAAGATTTTTGTGGCTGAGCAGGCGCATGCTTTTATCCTGCTGATGAATTTTGGCGAGCGCAAAAAAACTTCCGCGCACATGGCACTGCTGAACTATTTGCCGGGTAATGGGAACTAATTTGCTTTTGCCGCTTGTGGTTCCTGATGTTTTTGCAAACCATTGCACCGGTTTGTCGGTCATTACGTTTTGTTGACCCGATTTGATTTTCTCAATATAGCTTTCGTAGAAATCGTATTGAGTAACCGGAACAATGCCTTTGAAATCGTTGTAAGATTTTATTTCAGGAAATTTCAAATCTCTACCCAATTCAGTGGAAGAAAGCTGATGAAGAATCTTCTTTAAAATCTTCTGTTGATGGCGAATTGATTTCGAAGCGGAAAAATCGGTAGAGAAAAAATGTTTTAGATAAAAGCGGAAAAGAAAGTCTTTCCATTCGAATGCCATTGGGCAAAGATAACCTCAGTTTGCAATTCGCTTGCGCAGTTCAAAATTCTGCCCGAGATAAACTTTTCGCACCACCGGGTCGGCAGCCAGTTCTTCAGCCGTTCCATGCATCATTATTTTCCCTTCGAACAATAAATAAGCCCGGTCGGTAATAGAAAGTGTTTCGTGAACGTTGTGGTCAGTAATAAGCACGCCAATGTTTCTCTTTTTCAGTTGCTCAACAATGCGCTGAATATCTTCCACTGCAAGAGGGTCGATACCTGCAAAAGGTTCATCAAGCAAAATAAATTTAGGATCGGTGGCAAGTGCACGTGCAATTTCTGTTCTTCTTC
>CAIYOV010000027.1 GCA_903927935.1 uncultured Bacteroidota bacterium
TTCTGACCGCTGCAATCCTGAATAAATTTTTTCTTTTCACCATCTCCAGGTAATTTTTTAGCTTTCTCGTATTGTTCTTTGGTAAGAATAACATAGCTACAATCTTCCGATTTCCAATAATAAACGCCTGTTTCGCTGATTAATACCTGTGGCAGCTTTTCACAAGCTATCTTATTTCCACCGATACTGCCCCCGCTGGCTCCTGCATTTCCCCCGCACCAAGTATATATAATATTAGGCTTCGTTAAATAATAACTTGAGCCATTGTCAGCTATCTGTTTGTCTAATTGCTCCTTGCAATACTCAACAGATTTACCCTTCTTAAGAGTGGTAAAAGTTTGATTGCAATTAAACGCTCCATTCCTGCGCTGGTACTCATAGACAATTACACATTCCTTATCTGATACATATTCGGTAGGATAGGTCATTCCAACATCTGCTTTATGCTCTTCCCTATAATCCATTCTTTTTTGCTCGTATGCCTGCCTGTCTTTCACTTCTTCATGAACCCACCCCTGGTTGCTACAGTATGTTTTGTCTTTATCATATCGGCCAATGAACAAGTATGGCTTAGCTTCCTGCGCAAAAACATTTAAGCTTATTGCTATAAAAGCGAAATAGAGGATTGTTTTTATTGTCATGATTTTCTTGTTATGTGAACAACTATTATGTACTGTGTAGAAAACATTAATCAATGTAAACCATCCTTTGCAACACCAAAATATTCCCGTTGTAATATATTTCAACTTTGAAGGCTCCTTTGCCCTTTATGGTTACGTTTTGTTTTACACAAATTGGCGAGTTGCTACTGGTATAACTATAGAATGGGATAATTTCTTTTCTCCCTCTATCCTTACCAATATGAATTTCAATATTACCCGAATAAGAGTAAAGTCCTTTTAACACGCAGTTGATATTGGTAATGCCATTAACCGAGGTAAACGTGGTGTTATCTGTATTTGCATTGCAGTCATCGCTGTTATACGCGGTAATTAGAACTAATTTCTGCCTTTCCAGTTCCTGCTTTTTATTCCATTCATTTTTAAGTGTATTGAACTTAGACCTTATCTCATCTTCATATTTAGAGTTCTTATGGTTAAACAGGAAAGTTTCAAAGTCTGATATCTTTTTAGAGTATTTTATTTTGTCGTATTCATCTTCAATGTTCACTGTTGAAGCAGTGCTAATGCTTCCATTGTTTGTAGCATTAGAATAAGTGGCTGCACCCTTAGACCCTGCATCGTCCATGTCTATTTTAATGCCAACAATATCCATGTATTTCTCGCGCGGGTAGGTGTTCTTATCAGTTATAGCAAAGAAGTTCGAAATAGTCTCTGCTAAGTCATTTCTGTATGATGCACTCTTACTGTTTAGCTTATTAAGAATGTTCACTTTCAAGTATAGTATTTTCGGGTTGGGGGACATCAGCTTTTCCGCTTCTACCAATTTGCGAAGGGCATTATCATAATTTCCCGTGGTATACATCTGCTCGGCCTTGCTGTAATAAGCCATCGCCATAATCTCCGCATCTTGTGCATGAACGAGCAAAACAAAAAATGTCATTCCAAAAACGAGCGAACTCAACTTCTTCATAACTTGACTATTCAGATTTAATAATTGTTGCTTTAATGGTAAGTATAGTGGTGGTGGGCTGTGTGTTTGAAGTAATGGTTACTATCTTGCTATGTTCACCAATTTTGCCGGTAGGGTCAAAGGCAATTTCAATTTTCCCCGATTTGCCGGGAGCTATAGGTTCTTTTGGCCAGGTCGGAACGGTGCATCCGCAACTACCTTCTGCACCTAATATTAAAAGAGGTTCTTTTCCGGTATTAGTAAAAGAGAAGCCAGTATAACTCTTTGTATTATCCCGTATTATTCCAAAATCGTGAAACTGCTCAGCGAAGTCTATACCGGTAAGAGGTAGATTAGGTAAAGAGTTTTTGGCAACTACCGCTGAAGGCATATCCATTGCCGGAACTGAATTAGCATTTATAGCGGATAAGCCTAAAGCCATTTGAACCACGGTTGAAACGGTTAATGCAGCAAGGGATAAGGCTATTATCCAAACGGGAATCAAAAATCTATTTGTATTCATTGAGGTTTTTTGCTCCTTTATAAATTCGCCTTATAAGTGGTGGTCGCACCGCAGTCAGCTCTTGCAGCGGCACAGGTGGTGTAACAAAGGTTGGTAGTTGAACAGTGGTATGGATTACTATACGGGCAACATTTAGTGGCAGAAACAGGGTAATATCCGCTATTGCAACCATTGGTGCCGGTCCATTGAACACAAGTTTTACAACCGAAATCGCAGGAACCGTCATCCTTGCCGGCATAGGTATCGTAGTTGCAGGCATAATAATCGGTACATCCCCCTGTTTTGCAAGCTGAGATGCTGCTGAGTGTTAACGTAATTAGTAAAATGGAAATTATTCTCATGGTATTTGTTTTAATGATTTAGTGTAGATGATTATTTTTTGTTGTCAGCGATTAGAACTTCACTCCTATTGTTGGTACCACGATTTGATGACCGCCCAGCATTTGCTTATCGTTTAAATCAATGGTCAGGTTATACTGATACTTTATACCTATCAACAATTTGCGATAAAGGTACTCTACCTTAAAGCAACCGGTTACACCCATTCCCATTACACCGGTTGATTGGGTATGGCTGCCATATTTGCCCGGAATATTGTAAATAGAAAAATTACCCCCTACCTGTGGAGTGATGTATAGGAAATGCTGGCTTTTTTTAAGATCCAAAGAAAAAGTGGGACCGATTTTAAGAAACTGTATGGTATGTAAAACAGCTCTTCCGTTATCGGGTGTATAGGCATCCTGAAAAGCATCATACTGCGTATAGTTGTAATAGTTGGAAAGAGCAAACGAATAGCTAACCAAACCCAAATCAAATCCTACTCTGAATTTTTTATCAAGATTCTTGTAATAGAAAATTTTGAATCCCAAATCGAAACTACCGCCCTTGGCCATAAAATTAACTCCTAATGGCCTTTCCAAATTTTGAAGGGTTTGTAGGGCGAAACCGAGGCCCATGTAAAAGCCGTTTGGCTTGGCATTCTTTTTCGCCTCCAACGCTTTCTTCTCCTCTTCAATTCTTACTTGCTCCTTTTGTTCCCGTAAAGCGTTTATTCTATCGGATAGTTGCGGTATAAATTTAGAGTTAGGATAGCTGTTTAAAAACAAAGTGACGTAAGCCAAGTTGTCAGAGCTTTTTGCCTTTTGAAAAGCTAATTCTTCCAGCTTAGCATTTTCTCTGATAGTTTGTTCGCGTTCTCTAAGTTCCAAATCAATGGTTGTAATATCCAGGTATTTATCTGTAGGATAGAAATCTTTATTTACAATTTCATAAAATTTTTCAAGAGCCTGCTTAAGTTCTGAAAGTTTATCGGAACTGCTTTTTGTAAGCTCATTTAAAGCCTGTATTTTAAGGTAAAGTGTTTTGGGATTTGGGCCGCCAAGAATATTCTCCGCCTGGTTCAAATAGTTTACCGATTCATTGAAATTCCGGTTATTGTATGCAGCCTCTGCCTTATTGTAATAAGCAGTAGCCTGTAAAGTTTTATCCTGTGCAAAGAGGGAACCGGAAGTGAGCAGCAAAAAGAATAAGATGTTTTTTTTCATATTGGGTTTTATATTGGTATTTATGTTATTAAGGGAAGATTGTATCTGTGCTTGGGTTCAATTAGTCTTTTATTGGATTGCCCCAAAAATCGAGCTTGGGCTTGTTACTTATAGTTTCTTTGACCGGAGTTGTATTGACACTTGAGCTATTAGCTTTGTCAATTGGGTTACCCCAAAAGTCAGTACCCGGAGCCGCTATTTTTGCTGACTCACCGGCACTGCAATTAATTGTGCTGACTGAAAAAGCACATTCCCTTGCTTTACTAAACAAATAACGCTGACTCGACTCTGCATCCGTTTTGCTGGTATAATAACCTGATAAGGTAATATCGGTAGTTGCTCCTTTAAGGTCTAACTTTTCTATCACCTTACTTTTTAAAGGCCAGGTGCCATCAGAAAATTTAGAAACAGTAAATACGTTGGATATTGAAATTTCCGGTGTAACAGTTTGGCTCGCCTTTGCTGCTGAACTGTTGGTTTGGGCTGCGCTAAACAGACCAGCGATAGAATAATTATTATCAATTGTTTCCTTAGCTTCTTGTTCACTAACTTCTTTAATAACTTTTACCTTAGTAAATCTGCCATTAGGGTACCAGGGTTGCCCTACGGTTGGAACCCGATAAGCTCCATCAATATCATCCGCAGAATATCTATTATTAAACTTTATATAATACTTGGCTAGTATATCGTAGGCCTGAATTAAATAATATTTCCCTTTTTGTAAATCAGCAACACCTATGGTGGCGCTGTTAGAAGCCACAGAATTATTAGCAGATGCAGAAGAAGTATTTGATGATTCCGAAGACCGGTAAACGAAAAAGTATACTTCTGTTGCTCTTATCCCAGGATAGGAAGCCGGGACTTGGCCATCGGGGTATCTTGCAAGCAAAGACTTACGTGCAGCCGCCAATTGTTGTTTTTCCTTTTGTACCCTTTCGTACTCAGCGGCTCGTATGGCGGCCTCTCTCTGTCTTTTTGCTGCTGCTTCCTGATTGATTCTGTCCTGCTCATTAACCTCATTAGCAGCATTACCTAAAACTCCAAATAGTGCGCCATAACCTGATGTAGGTGAGTACGACCCGACTGAACCAGTCCCTCCCCCAAGTATATCGAGCAGACCGGTAGCAGCGCCAACAACGTTATCAATGCCTGCATCTCCCGTGCTGTACGATGGTGTACCCCCATAACTTACACCTGTACCTGTGCCACCGGTTAGTTGGTTTGCTATGTTAAGAGAAGTGTTAACCAAGTCCATGGTGTTGTCAATATCGGCTTCTCCGGTTCTATAAGATTGACTACTACTATAACCTGCACCTGTGCTGCTTCCACCATTCAGTTGGTTTGCAATGTCAAGAGAAGCGTTAACCAAGTCCATGGTGTTGTCAATATCGGCATCTCCGGTGCGGTAGGTTTTAGTATTGCTTTGCATTGGATTAGTGCTGCCTGCTGCTGGGTTATAATTGCCCATTGGATTAGAACTGGCTTCTGATGGGTTATAATCGCCCATAGGGTTAGACTGCCCCGTATTGTTTCCGGAATTAGAATTACCACTATTACTGGTACTTCCACCAGCCATAACTCCCCATTGTGGTTCCTTATTTACATAATCGGGACAGCAGTAGGGCTGACCCATATCTACAACATTGCGCTTACAAGCCGTTATCATCGCACTGACCTTCCTTTTGTCTTCAGGCTTTACACAATATCTTGCTGAGCAAAAATATAAGGCCAACATACCGCATTGGGAACACCCCTGGGCATCTTGCGTTTTAGTAAGCTTCATATATTTAGCCATTTCCGGATCCTTTTCCTCCGTACATTGCGCTTGTAAAGTAGTAATATGGAGAAACAGAAAACCCAAAATACTGAGACAAATAAAGTATGGCTTTACTATAATTTTTGCTGGTGACATGGGTAGTGCTTTTTACTAATTAGGAATATCATTAATGCCGAACTGTTTTAAAGCATAGCGAATATCATTTGCTTGATGTTCTATCTTTACGTTTAACTTATATATCCGAAATTTTCCCCTTTCACATAGAAATGTAAGGTCTGTATCGGCATAAAAAAGTGAACCAATAGCTTGCTGCTCACTGGCAAATTCATCCGTTGTCATGTATGGTCCCATTGCAATCCATTGTCCATTATCGTTTTTAAAGGTTGCCAATAAAGGTGCTGTATTCCCCGTATTCTCCTCCTTTTTAATCACAGGTTCGAGACGAATTTCCTGAGTTAAAAGGATGTGGTAAATTGTCCATGATTTATGTGAAATTTCACCGGTTCCATGATCCGGAACTAACGAAATAAACTTACATGCATCATAATCAACAGTGAGTATATAAGGAGTTCCTTTATCAAGATCCTTCATAACTTCTTTAATTTGTTTTTCAATTTCAGGATTCAAAGTCTGAAAACAATAATATTGTTGAATCTGTTTTGCCGCCTTAACGATCTCCTGCATCAATGCAAAAACTTTTTGACTATTAGGACTTTGAGTGGTACTTCTTGCTATGTCATTGTATTTTTCGGTCGGAATACTTACAGTAAATTCCCTTTGAGGGTTTTGGGACTTTAACAGAAGAACACATGAAATTGAGAAGGTTAACAAAATCGTGTGTTTCATTTTCTATTGGTTTTAATTTACCCAAAAAAGTACAGGAACTCCAGTTGGTAGTTCTATCAAAAAAATAGTTCAAAAGTTGTATTGATTAAGTAAACCTAAAGGTGGAAGCTTGTCTTTAAAATCGACAGGTTTACTCTTAGTTGAAGGCGAACTATGAGTTAAACATAATTATTAAGCTAACATAAATGCAATTTGACGATTATTTTTTCGAAAAAGCCTTGCGGTTTTGTTGCTGCTTTTCTCAACACACACCTCTCCCACTACGATAACCTTCCCTATAAAATCATCGTTAAAGTATAACAGAAGCGCAGCTTCTTACTCCCAGTCGAAAAAAAACTTCGGCTCTACCTCGCAGGCAATGGCCAGCCTGCGGATTGAATCGAGACTGGTGTTGCATTCGCCATCCATTATTTGGCGCAGATGGGTTTTCGAAATTTTTGAAAGTCCCGAAAGTTTGCTTTGGCTCAAACCTTTCGCTTCCATAGCCCGGCACAATCTTGCGCCAAATTTATGTTGCACTTCGTTTAATTCCATAACATAAAATTTTGAACGAAAAGGTAAGCAAAGTTTGCCAAAAGGGGGGTGCGGTAAAAAGCACCTGTCTGTGTTTTAGGTTTTCTCTATAATTGTTTTGTCGAAAGGAATCAAATAGTCCTAAGGCAACGTTCTTTGAAAACCCGATTTATTTATGTTGAAGGGCAATTCAATTGAGTTGAGAGCCCAGGCAATTGATTTGAAGGTCAATTTAATTCAATCGTAAGCCAAAGCAGTTAAATCGCAGGGCAATTCAACTGAGTTGAAAGCCAAGGCAATTGATTTGAAGGTCAA
>CAIYOV010000028.1 GCA_903927935.1 uncultured Bacteroidota bacterium
AAATCTAAAAAATGAAAATCTTTTAAAATGATCAACATGAGAAATATTACAATAAAACTGATGTTCGTGTTAATGTCAGTTCTGATTGCAGGAAACACTGTAACCGCTCAGGAAAAAGCTTCGCCCAAATTAAGACTGAGCTATATCAAGCACATGGATGGCACCTATGAAGTAAAAGCACTGGCCTTTACTAAAAAGGGAAAAGTGATTGAACCCTGTGCAGGTGCCGGCATTAGTTTTTATACCGATGCCGACTATACTAAACTTTTTAAAAAGTTTGAAGCCAACGATAGGGGGCAGGCAACATTATTAATTAGTGATGCGGAAGCCAAAGCTTTTTATGATTCATCATCCGCACGTTATACTTTTTATGCACGAATTCTGGAAGACAGCAAATACGAATCGCAGGATGCAGATGTTTCGGCTATGAATGCTACGATAGATGTGACCATTACCCAGGAGGGAGATTCGGTGAAATTGATGAAAGCCTCAGTAATGATTTATGATGAAGCTACGAAGAAAATGATTCCGGGAGTTAAGATACCTCTCAAATTCAGTGTAAAGCGTGCGTTGTGCTTGTTACCTGTGGGTGAGGATATAAACTATACCGATGAACAAGGAAGCGTAGAAGTAACTTTCCCGAACGATATTCCGGGTGATAAAGACGGAAACTTTACAGCCGTTGTAAAATTGGATGAGGATGAAAACTACGGAACGGTTCAGTATGAAAAAAGCATAAAATGGGGTACGCCTAGTGAAGGTGAAAATCCTATTGCCTTGCGTTCACTAGTTGGAGCCAGAGATAATGCCCCTTGGTTTATGGTGATTATCATTAACGCCATACTAATCGGCATCTGGGGTTATTTATGTTATATCGTCTACAGTTTATTCAGGATAAATAAACTGGGAGGCGCTAAATAATACTAACTATAATCAAGTATTATCAATTGGCATAATACTTGACTATATGAGGTGATATTTTAATTTTACTTTTCAAAATGTATTTCTAAAACAAAAAACAATTAAAAAATGAAAACTTCAATGAAATTTTTGGCAGCACTCGCTTTAGGTGCATTTGTGTTTGGCTCTATGTCTTTTGCTTTCCCGGGCGAAGAGTGGAAAGCCCCTGAATCAAGTAAAGCAACAAAAAACCCTACGAAAGCTGATAAAGAAAGCCTTAGTGCCGGTGCCGAAGTATGGTCTAAGTATTGCAAATCGTGCCATGGTAAACTTGGTGAGGGAGACGGAAGCAAAGCCGCTGAACTTAAGACTGAGCTAATTGATTTCACTCAAAAGAAATTCCAAAGCCAGACAGACGGAGAATTGTTCTATAAAGTAACTAAGGGAAAAGATGAAATGCCTGCTTCAAAGAAAAAGAATATTGAAGATGAGGACGTTTGGAACCTGGTTAATTTTATGCGCACTTTTGCGAAGAAATAAGCTTCGGATTTAAATTTTAAAAGAGCCGTTCCCTGATGGGAACGGCTCTTTTATTTTTATTTATGTTTGGTGCTGAATGAAAATTGTATTCCCTCTGTTATTAGCAGTAATGCTTACCGCTTGCACACAACACGATGCAGTGCATCAGGAAAACATTAACACCGTTGCTGACTCATTAAATAGAGCTCCCATATACAAAATTGGGCTTGCCGATATAATGAGCAGCGTTTTGGTGCATCATCATAATTTATGGTTTGCCGGAGTAAATGGAGACTGGAAGCTGGCAGAGAAGGAGTTAAATGAGATTAAGGGCAGGTTGAATACCGCACAGACTATTGAAGACAAGAAGAAAGAAACAGCCGCTATTCCTTTGCTATATCCCAAACTCGATAGTATTTTATATGCTATACAACGAAAAAACACAAAGGGATTTAAAAGCAGTTTTCAATCGCTTACCAACGGTTGCAACAGTTGTCACCAGGCAGTGAATTCTAAGATATTTGTACCAAACCCCTAAAGGAATCTCATTTCGGCTTTACATTGAGCGATAAAATAATAAACAAGGTTCGGGCTTCATTTTATACGGGTTAATGGTTTATAATGACGTAATCTTTCCCGTAAACAGCTACTATCAAACCGGGTTTATCTGAACCGCTGCATAAACACTCTGTAAAAGTAAGTGACGGGGATAAATATACCTGAGTATTCAGGTCATCAACGACCTGATAAAAATAAGAAACCCATCCGACATCGAATGGGTTTCTTATTAAACACTTAACTTATTCACTACTCAAAAATACCAAAGTCTCGACATGTTAAATCCTATACAGAATGATCCTTTTTTATAATCGTTCTGGTTATAAAAATTGTTGATTTGTGGAATTAATGTATTGAAGTTAGAGAAGGTAACCTGGAAATCGTGCTGAGCTAAAGTAAAGTCAAGCCCGATGCCCAAATTAGGATGTGGGTTATCAGTCAGGTGCTTGGTAAGCGGTTGATCGTAGTTGATCAATATTCCGATTTTATCGGTGCATTTGTAACGTGCCATTACCGATACAGCAAAGTGCTCATTATTTCTTTTAGGAATAATTTCACCCTTTGTATTGATGTAAGCCTCTACGTTATTAAACCATGAAACATCAGCCCCAACCTGGAGAGAAAAATTCTTGGTTATTTTCCGTGCTATCAAAATCTGACCGAAATAAGAAAGACGGTCTACTCCGCGAACAAAATTTTTCTTATTACGGCTGTCCACTGCAATGTTGGCATATGCGGTAATGCTTAATGGCCAGATGCCTTTGCCTTTTTCAGATTGGCGCATCAAGGCAAACTTGCCATCGAAATCCCAGGTGAGGTTGTATTTATTGAAACCCCATCCTAACATCAGCTTATCGCAAGGTACACCGCTCATTCCAAAGCGGATGTTAGCGGCACTGAAGATGCCTAAGAAATCTTTATACCCGTTGGTAACCACACCAAAACGGTGCTGAATATCGAATTGAATCGATTTTTTACGGTTCACAATAACGGTCTGGTTATCCAGAATATAGTTATCGTCAAATGTGTTTTTAACCGGTTTCATGGCGCGGAACTTCTGCATCAGTTTGTGTTTGCCGCCAGATGAATCTGGGGCTGCACTCTGGGCTATCAGTCCGTTCGCACTCAGCATGATGAGCAGAACGAAACCAACAAGTCGTAAGCATGTGCCGGTTTTTATTTTTATATTTTTCATAATTTAAATTTTTAGTTGTTTAAATTTCTAATTGTTTTTTGCACCTTGTTTTACCCACGCCAGAAAATATCCATTGATATTACCCGGATTGGAGGCTGCACCCATTGGCATAGCAGGGCTTTTCTTGCCTGTAAGAAACAGGTAGATTTCGCTTTCTTCCGGCTTGGCCAGGTTTACAAATTCCGGATCGGCTTTTAACGATTCGTAGGCTTTCTTTTCAGTTAAAGTTGGCGACTTAGCACCTTCACTATGGCAACCTGCGGTTGCACAGTTTTTAACGAAGAGGGGAAGGAGGTCCTTTTTGAAAGAGACCGTCTTGGTAACTGTGGGCACAATGGTAACGGTAGCATCCTTTACACACCCAGAAATTAGCAACACTCCCAGCACAACCGTTGATATTATTATTTTTTTCATTTTGCTTAGAGTTAAGGTTTAACCGGATGATTTGAAGACTGATTTCAGTTCTGTATGTTACCGGTCTTCAAACCTTCCGATTTTCAAATTGTTCCCTCTTATTTTTTAAACGACATGGTCAAACCTGCGGTAATGGCGTGCTGGCCATTAGCTCCCATAAACATGGCTCCTATTCCGAATGGCAGATTTTCGTATGTACCACCCGAAGTAAAGTCAACGTCATACTGAGTATCGGCTGTTGTTAAAGCGCGGCTGAACAACATTCTCCAGCTCGAGCCGGTGTAATATTGGTTCATCGTAACATCTGCGCGGCTGCCGGTATAAACGTCAGCTACAGTAGAAGGTATACATTTAGGACCATTGCCTGAACCAATCTGTTTGTAATCTGTACCGGTGGCAGGATTAATAGTAGATGCATCAGCCAGAGTAAGAACGCCCATGGTATCAACAGCAACCACTTTTTTGCATTTGCTTACGGTATCGCCTACCAGGATAAGACTGCCTGTATAGTTTCCGTTAGGATCTAACCAGATAGGAACGTTTACTTTGTTAGCTGAACCTGTTGTTCCGGTCATTTGTAAAGATTGACGGTTAGTAAATCCACCATCAGCACCGTAGCCCGGAGACTGAAGAGTTGGAGGAACAGAAGAAGCCGTTCCGTTATGTACTTGCCAGTCGTTATGGAATTGGTTCTTATCTAAAGTACCGCTTGCTGAAGGATATGAGCCGGCTCCGTCATCAATCCAAACATCGTTTGCCTGGTTAAGCGCACCGCCATATAAACTGCGGCATCTCCAGCAGTCCAGTCTTTCATTTGGTCCGTTGGTGTGCATAGTAGCTCCGTCAATTGCAGTGCCTGCACCCCATGAAGTTCTCATGTGGCAGGTAGCATAGCAACTCAGTGAATTGAAGTTTTGAGTTGATTTAGCAATATCCCATGCAAAAGTAAATCCGTCTTGCTGGAATGGAGGACGGTAACTGCCGTCTGTATTCAAAGCAGGTCCACCGGTTTCCTGTGCCCAGCGTTTGGTAGTAGAGTTAAAGTACCACAGAGCACTTGAGTTGTTGGCTCTTGGCGCTGTAAATTCAACCAGGAAATAAATATTGTTGGCATCGTATAATGCCTTTAAACTAACATCGGTAGAGTTGCCGATAAAGCCGTCAAATTCAACCGGTACATCAGGCACTGTAGATTTTACTTTTAATTCAGGTGCATTAGCCCAAACACTTTCGATAGAGCCGTCCCATGCATGGCCGGGGCCCTGCGGTTGAAGAGTGGCTGTTCCTTTAGCCACATACAGTGTATCGGTAACTAATACCGCTGGTGTGAGGTCAAGAACCTGATCATGTCTGGTACAAGAGGGTAAGTTGATTAGCGACCCTAACGCTACAATAATGGCTAAGTAGCTTTTTTTAAACTTTTTCATAACATTCATTTTTTTTAAAATTCGTTTAGTAATTTTTTGATTTAAAACAATTGGAATACAGAGAGAGAATTTTGTTAACTATTGTAAAATTTTTCGAGTGCAAATGATGCAATCATTCCTAACCGTTGATATGAGTTTAATCAGCCTTTTGTATGACCATTCTCACTTGTTTATCCATGTTTTTTAAGAATTAAATATTCCCTATTGTGATGGATACACCGGTTAAATTTTTTAAGTTGGTGGAGAATTATTTTTGTTTTCAAGCATATCAACTGAGTTTAGATTTATCATAATGTCATGTTAATTTATCACAACAAAAATATGCTTATCAGGTGTCCCTCTTACATGATGGCTGTTATATTGGCAGCTGTATTTCTTTAGGTCTATGACTGACTTTTCGCAAGAAAACACCACTACAAAAACCATATTTAATAAGAAAGGGAAATATAAAAGCGCCCCCTAGAAAACAAGAGGGCGCTTTTATGTTTTGCATAATAAAGATGGCTTTACAGGTGAAGCTATAGGGGGGTGAAGAGATTGCTACGGCAAGCCACATCCCTCACAATGACCCGGCTTATGTTCTAAAGATCCACCTCTAAACTAAGGATGCCGGTTTCGGTATCTTCGTTCTGCACCACCAGGTATTTTTTATCGCTGCTCCAGCCCAGTTCGCTGGCGCTGAGTTCGCGCTCGGTATCCTGCTCAATTGTAACTGATAAGGTTGGTGCAGTGCCTGCTGCAGCACTGTAACCCACTTTTAAATGCACCGAGGCCGCACTCCGGTTGCGAAAAAAAACACGCGTGGCGGCATCTACCTTTTCACGTTCCGCATCGCTGAGCGCGGCTGTAACTATAGCGGCAGGATCAACGGTAAGTTCTTCGGTATAGGCTGATGCCGGAATATTGCGCAGCAGGCTCATGTCCCAGAATTTTTCAACATCCACCGGGTTCTGGCGGAACAGATACATAATGCGGCCGAGGTTGCCGTACATTCCAATGGCACAGGTTATCCGCTGGTTTTCTAAAAACGAACTTTGCTGACTGATGCTTATTTCATCACCGGTTTGCGACAGGCGCACCGCCTCTATGGTATTATAAAAACTAAGCACAGCAGTGCTGAGGGTTAACAGCAATGGCTGAGCGGTAAACGTGGCTAACTTCTCGGTCAGTGTTTTTACTGCGGAAATGCGCTGCTCATAGGTACCGCTCTGAAACGGCACTCTTTTGTTCGGAAAAATACTGCGCTCGTTCGGAGTGTCTTCCGGAAATACATAACGAACAGTTCCTTCCCATTTTTTAATTTCAGTATTCAGTTGAGCCAGCAGGCCTTCAATATCCAGCGTGCTGCCTTCATGTGAGCCCTCGGCCCCCTTCCAGCTCGAATAAATGTTTTGAAAAGCATCGTGCAGGGGCTTATAATCATCGCGCAGGGGAACAAAATTAGGCGATAAATCGGCCGCCCTTGCCAACTTGCCATAATGGTCTAAAGTAAGACTGAGCATTTTTTTGAAACTGCTGCGGGTTTGAACCTCGAAGGTGTTAATGCCAAAAATCCATTCGCGTGCCATAGTATTTATTTTTTAGGTGATAGAATACATTTTGTAAATTCTGTTTTATAAAACAACTTCCGTAGCTTTCACGGAGGTAATTCAAGAAATTAAATCGTGTCCGTAACTTTCACGGAAGCAGTTCAAGAAATTAAATCGCGTCCGTAACTTTCACGGGAGCAATTCAAGAAATTAAATCGCGTCAGTAACTTTCACGGAAGCAGTTCAAGAAATTGAATCGTGTCCATAACTTTCACGGATGTAATTCAAGAAATTAAATCGTGTCCGTAGCTTTCACGGAAGCATTTCAAGAAATTAAATCGTGTCCGTAGCTTTACAGCAACTCCTTTCAAATAACGTATTGTAAAGGTGGGGACTACGCGCATGGCATAAAATATCAAATTTGCTATTTGTTATAAACCGGGAAATTTTACACAATGTGCAACTTACATGCTTTCGTACAGGCGCTGGTGATGTTGGAGGCTCCCAGTTTATTAATTACTTTTCGCAAATCACTTCGGACGGTGCTTTCCGATTTGAAAATCCTTTGTGCAATTTGAGGTATGGTGGAATCGCGGGAGTATAGGCGCATGACCGTTATTTCGCGTTCTGTAAGCGGAATACCTCTTAGTCCGTTAAAAGGATGATAGTCGTTTTTACGTGCCATATCCGTTCAGTAAAAGGAACGGAAAGGTAAACAGAGATTTTTGAAAAATCAATAGAACGGGCTGTGAGCCGGAACTTCAAAAATCTTAAAACAGTATTTAAAAGGGCAGATTATTTTGGGGCTTTTAGTCCTTCCGCTTTTGGGCAACTATCCGGGTAATAAGTTGCGTAACCAGGTAGACAATAATCAGCCAGAAAACCACAATCATAGCGGTAGAAAGATATTTGCTTTTACCGGTGCCAGCGGCTTCAGCATTTCCCCATTTTTGTTCTGCCGATGCAATCACGGTAATGTTATTTGCCTTTACATCGGCCTTAGCGGTAATCTTCATATTGCCCGCCTCATCTCCTTCCAATCCTTCCGGTAGCTGTAATCGTGCTTCTCCGGTTTCATCGGTAGTTACGGTCGGCAAAAGGCAGAATTTTTTCTTTACATTAAACACCACATCAACCCCCGGCACCGGAACCCAGTCGCCATCGGCATTTCTTTCCTTAAGCACCGCTTTGGCATACCGGGCCGAATCTTTTTCGAACAGCGATAACTCCAGCGTTGTTTTTTTTACGTGCACCAGCTTTTGCGTTACTCTCAGGCGGGGGTCATCGTTGCTGCTGCCTATAAAATCAAACTCCGACACCGTATCGGTAAACATCGGGAACTTGCCCACCCAAATAGGAACATTCCCTTCGCCATCTTCATTGGTAAGAATATTACCCAGCATACCCAGCTTCGATTCCTCATTCAAAAACACATTCACAATGGTATTTTGCATCGGAACTTTTAAGCGGCCTTCATCCGTAAGCAGTTTAAAATAAACCCTTCCCTTGCCATCTTCGGTTACATATTTCAAGCTTAAATATCCTTTCAGCTTAGCCGTAGAGTCAGTGGTGGCAACCGGTGCGGCAAAACCCGCCAGCATGGCCAGAGCCAGTAAAGAAGTGAGGTGGTATCGCAATAAGTTTTTCATAAAAATCAGGGTATTTGTAAAACGCAAAACAGACTTTATTCAATCGTTGAACAAAGCCCATTTTGCCATGAAAATAATTAGAATGCTAAGAACAAAAAATGAAGGTTATGAAAACTCTTTATTCTCCTTTACTTTTTTTCTTCTCACCGGTAAAACCCCATCTTCTGGTAATATTAAAGCCAAGCACCCAGCCGGTTTTAGGTTTCTTAAAGTCAAGTTTGTTGTAAACCATGTTTTCCTGAGGTATAATTCCGTTGCATGAAGCAAGGAAAATCTGGAAAGCGTGCGAACCGGTAGAAATTTCCCAGCCTATGCCGAGGTTTGGATAAGTTTTAATACCGGAAGCAGGTTTAAATAACAATGGATAATCAAATTCGAACATGATAGAAGACTGCGGGCTTACCTTGAATCTTCCGGATATACCCACTGCAAAATTATCGTGATTAATAGTTCCGGAGTCTACAATGTTATAGTGCATGTAACTTCCCTGAACCTGAATAGAACACCAGTCAGCAAACTTGCGCGAAATAATAAGCTGGTGGAAATAAGAAAGGCGGTTAGTTCCTTTTGCAAAACGTGCCGGGTCTTTTTTAACCGAAACCGACATCTCGTTAAACATAGTGATGGAAATAGGAATCCGGTTAGTGCGGGTTTGCTGAAGCAAAGCCCCTTTGCCGCGGAAATCAAACAGCAAACCGTTGCTCGAGCCTTTGGTAAAACCAAAACCTACCTGTACCCGGTCAATAATGCCGTAATCGAACCCAATACGGATGTTGGTAGAGGCACCATACAGTCCGAATAAATCCTGAATCCCTTTATCGAAAGTGCCGAAACGGTGCTGCATCGTCATCCCTAAGGTCTGCTTTTTCAGGTTGTCGGTAGTCAGGTTATTCATCAGCAAATCGCTTCCCCATGGATTACGAGCC
>CAIYOV010000029.1 GCA_903927935.1 uncultured Bacteroidota bacterium
CTCAAACGAATATGGCAACTGAATTAACAGAAACAGACAATTATCAGAAAGCTATGTTCACGAAAATGAATAATGTTAAGACTTTAATAGCTGATTTTGACCTTATTTTTCAGTCGACACAATCGACTCCATCTAAGTTTGTGGCTTTGGGCAACAAATATGCCAGGATTCTTGGGATGGCCAGTGATGCGTACGGGCAAGCTGCTCTTAATAAACTTAAAGATATAAAGCAATTGAATTCATACTTAACCGGACCCAGCGCAAGTGTGGATGCAATAGATTATCTTAAAACTAATTCGTCTGTCGGACTCACAAGTGATTGGAATCTTGATTATTACCAAGAAGATGGCGTTGGGCTGAACCATGGCGGTAACTACAGTCCATTGGTGTTGTCAAAAGCTGTAATGCTTGGATGGCGCACCGCCTGGAATGGCGATAACATTGAGAAGATGAAAACCGCTGCATATAACAGATCCATAAAAATGTGGACAATGGGAGACGATGCCGATAAAAATAAGTCCTTTGCGGATTTTAAGACACAATTTTTCCCCGTGCCAGAAAAAAATGGTGCTGATAAAGTAATCACCGCTGGGAATATTTACAAAGCAGCCTATTTTGATATTGGTAAAAAAACTTTAGAAATGCTGCGTGACTCGATACCAAGACACCTTGTAGAGTTGAATATAAATAAACAAAAAATGCTCAGTGACCTTGCAAGTCTAATGAAGAGCTATACTCTTAAATTGGAGGAAGTTTACGCGAAACGGAGGGGTATGAATGAAACATATATGGATCTGGCAGATGCATTATTGCACTGGATGAATAAACAGGATGATGCAGTAAAAGGATTCTATAATAATCTTGGTGTTTACGAACGCACACTGAAAGAAAAACGCGACGAACTTATCGAAGCCACAAAACCACCCGTTGTTTGGTGGGGTAGCTATGCATATAAAAATAGTTATATCAGTACTTATTATAGTATTCAGTGGGGTGCGAGCGGTTCTCCTATTGAGTATTCGTTCCGTGATGTAGAGGGTGATGAGAATTATCAATCTATCGGCTTTGGTAGTGGTTTAAGTATTGTTGAACTCCCTTATTCATATTCTGCAGGTGAACAGCCGGTAAATAAAACAATATGGATGCGTGCAAGAAATGCAGCCGGATATACTAATTTTGCAAAAATATCTTTGACCGGAGCCAAAGTAGGTATGACATTGCAAAACGTTGTTAAAGGAGCAAATGGCAACAACGATATTGACAATGCTCAACAAATAGCTGTTACAACACTACAAGATAATACTCCACCGACAGGGAACATTACCGGAATTGATGGTTCAGATGATCAAGGCTCAATCGGATCGGGAAACTCGGTTGCTAAGCGCTATTTATTAAGAGATACAGGCTCAGTCAGTATTAAGTGGGCATACTCTGATCCTGAATCTGATATAAAAGGTATCAGAGTTGAAATAAGACGCACTGGTGGGTCGTATCGCCAAAATCCGCCTTCGCTTTCAAATGATGGTGAGTATAATAATTTCGTTAATCAAAGCTGGAAGGTTATTTCTTTCGATGTTGGAAAAGTTGACAGCTTTAAGCTCCGGGGTGTGGATTTGATACCTAATAAAATGGAAACAAACGGAAATTATGTAACTAATGATTCAAGTTACTATTTGATTGTTACCACAGCGAATGGTATGAATTTAACAAAGAGATCAGTAGCGCAATTGGTTGTGTTTAGTGAAATGCCGGGTAGACCTTCATTCAGATCTGCGCAGCCATTGCTTAATGATCTTCCGCAGGGTACGCTGCAAGCGGCTCAATTTCCTGCGGTGGTTGGAGAAACATTCTCTTCTCCATACTCTGTCAGCGGCAGAACAGGGCAAAGAACTTACTCATTTTCAGTTGAAAAGCCATCAAATAAATTAGTTGATAAATACTCGTATCAGATTTTGCTTAATGGTGGTGTATATGATGTTCACGAGGGTAATCTTGCTTCAGTCACTTCTTACAATGAGAATGGAACTGACCGGTATAGATTTGATGTAAAAATGAACGAATTCAATTTACCGACTGTATCGGTTAAAATGAAGTGGATTATGAGTAGGACCGGAACAGAAACCGGTCAACAAGAATCAAGAGAAGTTTATTACCCATTTGGTAGAACTGACCGTGGAGTGCTGCCAGAAGTGAGTATGGAACCTAAAGCATATGCACAACATACATCAGCTACACCACAGGATCAGGTTACTTTGTATTTTCCAAATGAGACTAATGTATCTAATGAACTAAGAGGTGTATCCAATGAAATTAAAGGTTACATTTATTCAATAAGTGCAGAGTCTTCATCTTGTCCTGTAGAGGCCTCGAAGTATATCTCTGTTCCGAACAATGCACAGGTTAGTGTTACAACCGCAATGCTGGCGAATCAGAATCTTACTACAGGCAAGCAGTGGTTTATTAATCTGAGACCGGTATATCATTCGAACAAAGTCAGTGAAAACTGGTTTACATTCGGCCCATATAATTATTAGGAGAATTATTTAGTTATGAAATTTAAATTGAAAACATTTGTAATATCAGTCTTTATACTGCTCTCTGTTGCTAAAGCTCAGGAGCGTGAACTTCTTTACTTTTGTAATAGTAAGGAAGCAGTGCTGTTTCTAACAGTGGCTCCGGAATTCGGAGAGAGCATTAAAATATTTAGAAGTAATTCTCCCGGTGGAGATTTTAGCGAACTGACAAAGGATAGGCCACTCACGGCGGCTGAAGATATGTCTTCTGCGATAGAAAAAATCGGGGTTGACTATACAGCTCTGAAAAAATACCTTGATGCTGAGAGTGATTTTGAGGTATACCGCAATATAAAAGGTAACAGCAGCCGCGCAGGTTTGGCAACGTTACTTTTTCCGGGTGCGGCTGAAGCGGCGGGAAGGGCTTTCACCGATAAAACTATCTCTGAAGGTTCAACCTACACGTACAAAATAGTGTATTTTAATGGAGATAATGAAACAGCATCATTTACAAAAACGGTGAAAGCTGTTAAAAGTATTGTGGTCACTCCAGCCAAACTCGAAGGTTCCTTTGCGCGTGGAGTTGTTAACCTCAAATGGAGTTTCCCAGCCTGGGAGGCCGACAAGAGCAATTTAGCAGTTCAATTCCGGGTATATAAGAAAGCAATTGATGGTAAATTTGATCTGAAAAACCGAACTCCTATTTTGCGAAATGATGCGTCAGCTTCTGAATTTTCCGAAGGTGTTTCATCGCAGGAAACAATGGCAGAATATTATGTTACCGCGGTTGATCCCGTCGGAAATGAAAGTAAGCCTTCTCTCAGCGTTAAAATAAAAACCGTAACTGATGAGGCTCCTGATAAACCCGAAGGAGTTGAGGCATATGCCGGAGATGAAAAAATTAGTGTTGTTTGGAAGAACGCATCAGAAAATGCAATCAGCGGGTTCAACGTCTATAGAAAGAAGACGCTCGATGATACACCTTTGAAACTGAATAAAAAGATATTGCCGCCTTCCAGGCCATTTTATACAGATACTACAATGAGCAGCGGTCTTACATTCTTTTATTATGTTACTGCTGTTTCTAAAAGCGGCAAAGAGAGTAAACTGAGCAATCTTACTACCGCTATGTATGAAGATAAAAAGCCTCCTGTCCTTCCTAAAAACCTTAAGGCAAGTGTCGCGGGTAAATTTATTAAACTTGAATGGGAAAAATCGACTTCCCGTGATTTGAAAGAGTATATCATTTACAAAGGAACAGCACCCGGCATACTTGCGAAATCCAATTCTTCAAGTACTACAAGTTTTATTGACAGCGGCTATTCTAAAAAAAGTTTTGAGGCAGGTGCCAGGTATTACTACAGTATTTCGGCTATAGATTATTCCGGTAACGAAAGCGAGCGTGTTTCGGACATTGCAATTGTGTTCCCGGACAAAGAAGCCCCTGAACCTCCATATCCTTTTGTTGCAAAAATTGGCGAAACTCCGGTTATTGAAATAAAATCAGGGA
>CAIYOV010000030.1 GCA_903927935.1 uncultured Bacteroidota bacterium
AATAAAACATTATGAAAAATAAAGTAAATACACTACTACTATGCGATGCATATAAATACACCCACTGGATGCAGTTGCCAAAGGGAGTCACGATCATGCGAGCATATATTGAAAGTCGTGGTACAAAATTAATTAAGATTGATTACACGCGATTCTTTGGCTTGCAAGGGTTCATCAAAGATTACCTTGAAGGCAAAGTGATTGAAGAATGGATGATCGTTGAAGCAAAGGAAATCCTTGGAGAAGTATTCGGTACAAGTGAATATTTTAACGAAACTGGTTTTCGTCGTTTGTTGGAGAAACACAACGGCAAACTTCCGCTTCTGATTAAATCGGTGCGAGAGGGAAAGAAAGTAAAATTGAAAAATGTATTGGTGACAGTCGAAAACACCGATCCCGAATTTCCTTGGCTCACTCAATGGGTAGAGACCATGCTACTGCGAGCCGTTTGGTATCCAAAGGCGGTTTGCACTATCAGCAGTGCGGCAAAGGACTTGGAGAAGAAATATGCAGAAATCTGTGGATGTGCTTTGAATCCGTTCTTTTTGAACGACTTTGGAGCACGAGGAGTTTCTTCGCATGAAAGTGCCGAGATTGGAGGTGCTGCACATTTGGTAAACTACCTTGGTACGGATACTGTGGAAGCAGTTCGATGGGCAAAGTATTGTTATGGGAAAACTGCTACTGGTTACTCGGTATTTGCCAGCGAGCACTCCACTACGACCATATATGGTCGTGCCCATGAATTGCTTGCATATACTAATTTTTTAACAACTGCTCCAACTGATAAGATTGTATCCATTGTAATAGATTCTTATGACGACGAGAATGCCGTAAAAAATCTTCTCGGCGGTCGTCTGCGAAACATAATCAATAATCGCACCGCTCCAACGGTATTTCGACCAGACTCGGGTAATCCAGTCGATAAGTCGCTGCAAGTATTGACTTGGTTGTGGGATATTTTCGGAGGTACTGTAAATGACAATGGGTTCAAAGTGCTAAATAACAAAGTTCGTGTTATTTACGGTGACGGTATCAATATCAATAGTTTGGAAGAAATTCTAAAGAATTTGGTAAATCACAACTTCAGCATCGAAAATATCGTTTTTGGTATGGGAGGCAAACTTCTACAAGGAGTTGATCGAGACACATTCATGGATGCTTGCAAAGTTTGCAGTGCAACCGTGGATGGTGAAGAAGTTGAAATATACAAAGACCCAACCGGTGATACTGGTAAGAAATCCAAGCGTGGTAAACTCAAGCTCGTGACAATCAATGGAGAATATCACACTGTAAAGATTGAAGAGTTTCCAGAATTGACGGATGAATTGGTCAAGGTGTTCCTAAATGGAGACGCATTGAATCTAATTACATTTGAAGATATTCGCAAAAATGCTAATCTTTAATTCTACAGTTAATTCCTTCGAACATATATGATTTCCTGAGATTGTCAGCCTCCCAAAGAGGCTGACAATTTTTGTAATTAAAGCATTGTTTTTGTTGTGATGCGTCTGTTAAATCAAAATCGCAACATGGACGGATATGATCTACATGCCATCCTCGGACCCCGTAATTTTCCCATGTCATACCGGGTTGGAATTTGGATTCTAAATAACTCTTGAATTCCTCGGCAGAACACCCCAATAGTTCTATAGAGGATGCCGATTTACGATTGCCGACTATCATATGATGAATTCTTCTGCGTAAATTTCTTTTGAGTTTAAATATTGTGTCGGTTCGGTTTCTATTTTCCCATTCCTTTTTATATTTTCGTATTGTATCTGCATTTCTTATGCGATATTCTCTGTCATACTCCGCTTTTTCTTCTTTGTGGGCTTCAAAATATTCTTCGCGTTTTTCTTTCACCACATCTTTCATTTTTTCTCGGTATATTTTATTTTGAGATTGAATTCTATTTTTATTATTGGAATAGTACGCAGAGCAGCACACCCTGCACCACAGATTTAGACCGTCTTTTCTTTTTGAGTCTTTCCCAAACATCTGACATTCTTTATCAGTATTGCATTTTGTACATTTTTTCATATATCAATAAGTATAACCCAGTTTTGTCATAATGCTATGTTCG
>CAIYOV010000031.1 GCA_903927935.1 uncultured Bacteroidota bacterium
GATCTTTTACATTTTAAATTTTAATATTTTCGAGATTGAACTCCTAAAGGAGTTCCATATAGAATCGTTTGAATTCTTTTTATCGAGTAGGAGGAGGAGTTACCTCCTCCGTCCTCTCACACCACCTGACATACGGATCACGTATCAAGGCGGTTCTCAAACTTAATCATTTCTGTTAGCGATTAAATAATCTAACATACTTATCAAACCAATTTTATCAAAGTATTTCTTTTTAAAGCACTCATTCATATGAGATTGACCGCTGTTCCACCATGCTCCTCTGCCGTTAAATGCTGATTGTCGGGCTCGTATTTCCGTTAATCCTAATTTTAGCATCTTCTTGTATCTCGTTTTCGGTTTCTTCCATTGTCGCCATATTATATTTCTTAGCTTTCGTCGTATCCAACCGTCTAAATCTTCTGCAAATCTTTTCGTTTCAGCTAATTTGAAGTAGTTTATCCAGCCTCTTACCATTGGATTTAGTTTCTCTTTGATTAGATTACCGATATTTCTGCCTCGTCCTTCTCTGAAGATTTGTTTTGCTTTGGATTTAAATCTTTTAACGCTGTTTGAAGGTACGCGTATCCTTGCTTTTCTTTCTGATGTAAATGAGTATCCTAAGAATGTTCTTTTACTTGGACGATCTGTTGCACTTTTGTCTTTATTTATTCTTAGTCTCAGTTTCTTTTCGACAAAGCTGGTTATTGATTTCATTGTTCGTTCGGCGGCTTTTCGGCTACTCACGTAGATATTGCAATCATCTGCGTAGCGGCAGAATGTATGACCTCGTCGTTCGAGTTCCTTGTCTAATTCATCTAATACTATGTTTGATAATAGTGGGGACAAAGGACTGCCTTGAGGGGTTCCTTTTTCTCTTATCGTCGTTACTCCATCTACCATGATGCCTGTTTTTAGGTACTTTCGTAGCAACTGAAGTAAACTTCTGTCGTTTACTCTCTGCTTTATCCTCATTATCAGTCTGTCATGATTGACTTCATCAAAGAACTTTGATATATCCATATCTACCACCCATTTCTTTCCTTCGCTTTGGTATTTCTTGGCTTGTTCTACTGCTTGTTGAGCACTTTTACCTGCTCGAAATCCGTAGCTGTGGGCTGAAAATGTCGGGTCAAAGTATGGATTTAGGATTTGGTGCAATGCTTGTTGGATAAGTCTGTCCAATACTGTCGGTATGCCAAGCTTTCGTTCGCCACCGTTAGGTTTCGGAATAATTACCTGTCTTACTGACTGTGGTTTGTACGTTCCGTTCAACAATCTTTCTTTGATTTCTGCCCAATGCTTCTTAAGGTATGGTTTCAATTCTTCTACTGACATTTTATCTATGCCAGCTGAACCTTTGTTGCCGATTACCTTTTCTAATGCTTTAAGCATATTGGTTCGCTCGACCATCTGTTCGATTATCGTTTTGCCGTCAGGGATTGATACCTCTCCTTTCGATGGTTCATTTGTCACTCTCATAGATTAACTCCCGGATTCCGTCCGATACTTCCTCTTTGAGATTTAAGCTTTTCCGCTCTGTTTTCTATGACTCTTCTCTGTTCCACAATCGGATGTTCACTCCTTAAGTTTAAGTTCTGCCCTTCGGTAATGGTCTTTCCCTACCTACTATGGCTTCTGCTGACTTCTCCTTACTCATTTCTTCACCTCTCGATGAAAATAGCCGGTTAGCAAATAAGGAGATCTCCCCGGGTAATGCACACTTCTTTCATGCTTATATCTGCCACATATACATATTTACCTGCCGGGTAAGTTTTGGACTTAAGATATATAAGACTCCTCATCCGATAAATATGCCTCTTATGTGATTTCTGTTCGTCAGACCAGCACTTTGTCTGTGACTTCCTTCAGATTCAGTCTCACGACTGACACCCTTGTCCTTAGACTAACGATTCCCCTTACCGGGCTCGTCGGAGACTTACACTCCTTAGAAGTGTGCCCTGCCGGGCACACTTATCATAGTCCACGACCTGAAGGCAGAGCCTCGTTCCACCGCTGAGACTTACGCAACAGTTGATGACCTAATTTCCAGCCTGCGCGGCTAATGACGGTAACCGGAACTGGCGGAGTTGTAATTGCCTCTTGGCGGAAGTTAAGGCGATTTCATCGCGACTATGACAAGCTGACCATCGAATTGCGCGACAGAGTTGACGAAAAACTGCAAGACCTTGCTAAAACGCCTCGCCCTTCTGGCCTCTGCTTTGAAAAA
>CAIYOV010000032.1 GCA_903927935.1 uncultured Bacteroidota bacterium
AATGCACTCTACCTTCTCTTAATTTTGTCTGCCCCCTGCGGGGCGCAAGCAAAACGGCTTACGGCCCTCCGAAATGGATGCCGGTCAATCAATTTCATTAACCATTAAATTTAATTTTATGCGTAACGCAATTAATTATTTCGGCACTTGTATTATACTCTTCACCATCAGGTTGGGTATCGATAACAAAAACATACTGGACTTTATATTGTATGTAAACACCATTATTACTAAAATGACGGGCAATCCTGATTTTCCGGCACCATCACCTACCATGATAGAACTGCACAACAAAATGCAGGAACTGGTAACCGCCCAGGAAAATGCAGTAAAGGGAAGCGTGGAAGCCACCCTGATAAGAGACCAGAAATACACCGTGGTAAAAAAAATGGTGACCATTCTGGGTGCTTATGTAGAGTGGCAGTCGCAGGGCGACCCTTTAAAAATAATGAGCGCAGGGTTCGAAATCCGTAAAAATCCGGAGCCGGCAGGCGATGTGGGCAAGCCGCAAAACCTGAAAGTGGTACCTGGTGCTTTGGAAGGAACGGTAGACCTGTCATTTGATAAACTGAAAGGCTCGCGCCTTAATTTTGTCGATATCTGCGAAAACATCAGCCTCGGTATCTGGACCCCCAACGCCACTTCCACCAAAACCAAAGTGCGCATTAGCGGTTTAGAGTCGGGTAAAAAATACTGGTTTAGGGTAAAAGGGGCCGGTATAAATGGCGATGGTCCTTACAGCGACCCGGCTACCAGTTTTGTTTTATAAAAACGATTTTTCGTTGCTGCTCCTGCCGGTGAAACTGCCGGCAGGTTTTTTTATGTCCGCCAAAGGCAACATGCTCAATCATTCATCAGCGGTCTGACCACTCCAAGTTGTCCGCCCATGGTAATAAAAGCAGTGCCATATTCAGGTAAAAAGCTAACAACACTTACATTTGGAATAGCCTGATGACCTTGAGTAATTGTACTCATTTTGCAATTTTGTGACAACAATCATCTGCGCGCATGTAGTATAAGCGGACAATTGTGTTCCTTTTGAGGCTAAATTAAAATTATGAAAGCAATCTTACATACCCTCTTTGTAGCAATTACCCTGTGTTTAGTTATGGCCAGTGCTTCCTGTAAAAAGGAAAAAGCTAACACCTCGTGCCGCCTTACGCGCATCAACCGAGATGTTGCAGATAGCTCCGACATAAGCTACGATGCACAAAACAGAGTAAGCAGATTTGGCTTTTCAACTTGTTTATATACGTTTAACTATACGGGCTTAACCGCGCAGGCCCATCTAAGCTATTACAGCGACACCTCTTTTAATACACTCTACAATATTTATCTGAACTCCGATGGCAGGGTTGCTTCTATGACCTATCACAACACTGTTGCTGGGGCACTATATTTGTACACCTACAACTATCAGTACGATGCCCAAGGGCGGATTGTATTATGCGAACAGAATTTGACCGAAGATGCAAGCGGTATTGTCACGTATCACAAAGATTCGCTGGTATTCAGCAGTGGTAATCTGGTGAGTAAATTTTCTTTTACTAAAACTAATACAACCCCCTATGTTTTGGCTCAACGGGTTAATATAAGCTACACTGCCCACGCTAACAAAATAGGGTATTACGTATGGGGCACCGATGAAGAGCCTACCTCGCTGACATCGGGATTTACACCGTTTTTTCATTTGTATGGCAATACATCTGAAAACCTACCTGAAAAATCGAGTGTATACAACAACAGCGGTGTATTACAGATGGAAACAATTTATACGTTTCTGCTGAATGCCGATGGTTACCCAACTGATGAGAACCTGGCCCGCACTATACTGTTTCCACATACTTACACTCGCAAGTTTACTTATACCTGCAATTAAATTACTGGTTGGTATCCTTCGAATAAATTGCCGGTTTTTAAAAGTTGATAAAAGGCTTGTGGTAATTTCAATACCGGTTATTGCAACACCAGCATTAGTTTTCAGGATAACATTTGCTGCGGAGGCTGCCATCGTATAAGCCGTGTATATTACTTACACTACAGGGCCTATATAAAAATTAAGAAATCAGGAATTTAGCGGCATAGCGCTATCCTCCGGGTAGATGGTTTTAATCGGGCAGCGTTTGTTTGCCAATTACAGCTAAACACTTTTATCGATAGTTTACATCGAAGGTGCCCGATACAGATCGTATAGCTGTGCCGCCCTGCATTTGCACAGCCGAACCGCTGAATGTACCTGCATAGTGATTTGCTGTAGTGTCTGTTATTATCAAAGTTCCACTGTTTGAAAGGAATGTGTGACTCAGGTCAGTAGCATCTTCCTTATATATAAAATCAACGGCAAAAGCCTGACCGCCCGGCACTATTACACCGTTGTTGATTTGGTAGCTGCCTGGGGCTATGGCGTTTCTATTGCTGGTCATCAGCCCAATAGTAATCCAATCGTTATCGCTGTTGCCTATAATAGAATAGCCGTTCAAGATTCCATAGGCATATGCTCCGCAGGTTTTAAAACCGGCATTGCCGTCAATATTTGCCGTAAAGTTTGGGCTGGTGCAGGCAGAACTGTTGCTTTTATTACAGCCAGCGAACGAATATAGCACGACCAGTAACAGAATTATTTTTGCAGGTATTGAAAACGGGTGGTTTTTCATAATTAATATTTAAGTAAAGATATTACAGGCATGCAAACAAGTGTACTCATAGTAGCGATTTATGACAACAATCAGTTACAGCTAAGTGTAGCAGAAGCGGTTTCTGCTTATAAAAAAGCCCCGCTATTTTTTGCAGGCTTTTTTGCTATCAACCATTCTTTAAAACAAACTACCGGTGGCTCTTTAACTGGTAGATTTCGTTTTTAAGTTCTTCAATCATTTGCTGTTGCACCTGAATCATTTGCTGTTGCTCCTGAATCATTTGCTGTTGTTCCTGTATGGCTTTTACCATGGGGGCCATTAAGTCGTTATAGCGCACCCCATACATGCCGGCATCGTCTTTACTGATAATGCCATTGTTAGTTGCCCCTGCTTTATTTAAAG
>CAIYOV010000033.1 GCA_903927935.1 uncultured Bacteroidota bacterium
TATAAGCGATATTATAAAACTACCATTAAACGCACCGTGTATGACGATAATGATACCGGTATTTATACCTACTATTATCTTGCCTGCTGGCTGACTTCGCAACGCGACCAATATCTTACTAAACTGAAAAAGAATTATCAGCGTTTGCTGGATGATAATGAGCCCTCCCTATCGCTCAGCGCAACAGAAGATTTGTTCAAATACTATAAAGTACCGGTAGCCTGATTCACAGTTTGTAAATAACATCGAGATATTTCTTTAAAATATCGCTTACCATGCCTCGGAAAGGAAGCGATGCTGCCATACCATACACCGGTGCAAGCCCTTCTTTATTACCGGGATTAGCTTTTACATGCGCTACCGATTCTTTTAAATCGTGAATGAACCGCTCTGCCACGCCCTGTTGTGTGTGGCGAAGCGTAAGCGCTATATGAAAGCAAGCAGGTTTATGCAAACCATTTAAGTTCCAATGTTTCCTGGTCATCTGGTCAAGCACTTCGTAAATATTGATGGTATCGCTCGCGAAGGCAAAAATCCAAACCGGTTCGCCCAGAATTTTTATTTCGGGAATTGCTTTAACCCCTTCTTTAATCTTTTCAGCGGTTTCAAGTATTGATTTGGTTGCTTTTAGATAGCCCTCCTCTCCCATTGCTAACATAGCCGCCCAACAAGCTGCGCTCAAAGCACCAGGCCTGGAACCGGCCAGTGTGGGAGAAAAGTAAAGTCCACCGGGCCATTCGGTCAGCGTATAGAATTGATAATGCCTTAATTCTTCGGTGCGGTAAAGCACCACCGAAGTCCCTTTAGCTGCGTACCCGTATTTGTGCGTATCTACACTCATACTGGTTACCCCCTGCAAACGAAAATCTACCACCGGGACTTTATAACCCAGCTTTTCGGCAAACGGAACAACAAAACCGCCAAGACAGCAATCGGTATGAAAACCGATTCCATTTTTCAAAGCTATATCGCTCATTTCTTTTATAGGGTCAAACGTTCCGTGCGGGAATGAAGGTGCAGAGCCGACAATTACAATTGTATTGTTATTGATGGCGCGTTTGAGTGCACTTATATCAGCCGAGTAATTACCGGTAACAGGAATTTTTACCTGCTTAATATTGAAATATTGCGATGCTTTATCGAAAGCGGCATGGGCTGTTGTTGGAAGAATCATCTCCGGTTCGGTGATTCCTTTTTCTTCGCGCGCTCTGTCGCGGTAACTTTTCATGGCTACCAGAATACTTTCAGTTCCACCGCTAGTTACTGTTCCACAGACCTGTGCGTTATCAGGTGTTTTGCCTTTGCCGTGCATATGAGCCGCCATTGAAACAATCTCTGCTTCGAATTTGGTAGCTGAGGGAAACAAATCAGAATGCAATGGATTGCTTTGTGATTGCAATGCGTAAACTTTATTCAAAAAATCAATGTGCTCATTATCGCCATGGTAAATTCCACCACTCACAAATCCTTCTTTCCATTTTACACTTTCCACATCGTGCATGTGCTGGATGTCGCTTAGAATTTTTTCGCGGCTAACACCGGTGGAGGGAAGAGAAATATGCTTATCGAATTTACCATCATATGGCCGAAGAGAATGTTCGAGTACACTCATTGCTTTTTCATTCTCTGCATCAATCATTTTTTTGAAAGCAGGAATTTTCTTTACCCGCTTTTCGATAAAGCGTGCAAATGAAGGGGGCAGCCAACTTAGTTTTTCAGAAATTTCTTCAATGTTCATGTAAAATTATTTATTCAGCTTAGCAAAAATCGGTTTGTTCTTAGTGTAGATTTCTACAAAACGTCCGAACATTTCGTCATACAAAGCCCGGTTATCGGGGTTAGGTAAAAAAACTTTTTTTGGTTCCACTACTTTCGAAACATCATCAATATCAATCATTTTAAGCGCAAGCAAAGCAAGTATAGCAGTGCCTCGTGAATTACTCATCAGCGGCTCTTTCATTTGCTTAATAGGACGGTTAAAAATATCTGCCACCATCTGACTCCAGACTTCGCTGTTTGCTCCTCCACCTATAAAATTGATGGCTTCAAAATTCTTTCCGGTCATCTTTTCTACATACATTAATAACCATCGTGCATTTAAGCCCACTCCTTCCAACACCGAGCGCATCATATGTGCTCGGTTATGGTTAAGCGAAAGATTATAAAATCCACCGCGCACAGCGTGGTCATCAACCGGTGAACGCTCACCGTACAACCAAGGAAGAAAATACAGACCATCGCTACCTGCAGGAACTTTATTAGCAATCTTATCAACCAACTTGTAAAAATCTTTAGGGGCTGCACCGGTGTTTAATTCATCTTCATGATACAACAAATTATTCTTTACAAAGTTCAGACAGTTGCCGGCACTTTCCTGCTCATTGGCTATTAAATATCTGCCCGGTAATCCCGAAGGAATAGTGCCCATGTTGTGAAACATATCGGTTTTCTTAAAAGGGACATGACACACAAGCCAGGAGGAAGTGCCCACATAAAAATGTCCTTCAAAATCTTTCACTGCACCGGAGCCAATGGCTGCACTCTGTACATCGGGAGTCCCCGAAATAACTTTTACATCGCTGTTCAGATTGAATTCTTCCGCTATTTCTTTGGTAACGTTGCCAAAAATTGAATTGGTTGGAACCAGATCGGGCAACTTACTTTTATCTATCCCAGTAAGGTTAATTAAGCCATCGTGATAAGTAATATTATTAATGTCGCGGTTATCGGTTAACCAATAAAGAAGAATGGAATCAAATGAGGCCGCAAATCTGCCGGTAAGCCATAGATTTAAATAGTCTTTAGGCTCCAGAAATTTATATGTGCTTTCATAGATCTGCGGCAGTTTGTTCTTTATGTAAAGTATATGCGCTACAGAATCTTTTCCGGACTTTGTCGGCCCGCCACCGGTTAACCGGATCCACTGCAAGATTTTGCCTATGCCATAACCTTCCACACGAATAGGTCCATGAGTTAGCTTCTTTACATACTCTGCTCCTCTGGTATCCATCCAAATTACAGAATCCATCAATTCTTTTCCGTTCTTATCTACACAAACCGTTCCGCTCCATTGTGCGGTGCAATTAATGGCAACAATTCTTTTGGTATCAATCTGAGTGGTTGAAATGAGTTTTTTATAGCAGGTTTTTATTGCATTTGTCCAGTCCGATGGTCTTTGCTCAGCACCTCCTCCTTCATACAATAACAAAGGAACTTCCTGAAATTCGTAGCCGATACATTTCCCTTTCGAATCAAACAGCGCAACCTTGGGTCCCGATGTGCCAAGGTCAATCGTAAGAATAAGAGCAGACATAAATTCTGATTTATTATTTAGAAGCACGAATGTAGAAGATTGTTGTTCTTCTTTATAAAATTCATCTTCGCATTACAGGTATAACCGAAAAAACTATTTATGCTGATTACAAAACCCGAAACATCAGAATTTTCGCCTTATTATGGAAACTACATTAATAAGGTTGAGCGCAACGATTTGCTCGCTGTATTAACCGAAAACAGAGAAATATTTTCTCTGTTTTTAAAAAGCATACCAAAAGAAAAACTGGATTATTGCTATGCCGAAGGCAAATGGAGTATTAAAGAAATTATTGTTCACCTTATTGATGCAGAAAGAATATTTGCCTACCGAGCCCTTAGGTTTGCACGCAATGACAATACCGAATTGGCAGGGTTTGATGAAAACGAATACGTTCCTGAAAGCAATGCCGTTAATCAAAGTATTGATATGTTATTCGAAGAATTTCAGGCTGTGCGCAACGCAAGCATTACGCTGTTTAAGAGTTTTACTCCTGCAATGTTCATACGAACCGGAACAGCCAACGGTAAAGAAATTTCGGTTCGTGCACTTGGTTTTATAATTGCGGGACATACAATTCACCATCAGCAAATAATTATTAAACGGTATCTTTATTAAATTTTTTATTACCGGTTTGTATATTTTAATTAGTAACCTATTTTTACGGTATAATGCTTAAATATCTCTTTATTTCCTTGGCATTTTTTCCGGTATTACTTGTTTTTAATTCATGTGATAATGCATCAAAGAGCAATTCCCGCAAAGGCAGTAGTTTCATTAGTGATGAAAAAGCTTTCCCGGGTGATAAAGAATCTGCGCTTGAAATTCCGCCACCTCCAGCACCTTATACCGGACCGAAGAAATTTTGCTTTGAAATGGAACAGGGAGGTAATGCAACAGATATGGCACGCATGCAATTTATACTGGAAGACAACGACAGCATTAAGGGGCGGCTTGATTATTCTTTTACCGACCGGGAGTCTACGCACGGTACAATTGAGGGGGTTATACAGGGAAATTTCGCAGAGTTAATTTATGCTTATACCGATAGTGGAATACATAAGAAAGAACAACTTACCTTTAAATGGGAGGGCAACAATCTCTTTAAAAAAACCGGGCCAATGGTTGAAGACAATGGCGTTCTTGTTTTGGAAAATCCCTTGAAGGCAAAACTTCTACTTTTTCTAATCCGGGTAGATTGCAAATAAATTTTTCTTCCTGCTCTATTTTTTGCTGAACGTCTTCAAATCATTCATCAACTGGTTAGCTATGTTATCAGCAGTAGTCTCGGAATTACTTTCAGAATAAATACGAATAATAGGTTCGGTATTTGATCTGCGTAGATGCACCCATTCGTTTTCGAAATCAATCTTCACTCCATCAACAGTATTTACGGGATACTTGCGGTACTTTTTTTCAATCTCTTCAAAAAGGGTGTCAATGTTTACCGATAAATCAAGGTCAATTTTTTTCTTGGCCATATAGTAGCTCGGATACTTTGAGCGAAGTAAAGAAGCTGATTTACCGAACTTGGCTAAGTGTGATAGGAACAAAGCTATACCCACCATAGCATCGCGGCCATAATGCAACTCCGGATAAATAATACCTCCGTTGCCTTCGCCACCAATAACTGCCTTTACTTCTTTCATCTTCTCCACAACATTCACTTCCCCTACTGCCGAAGCAAAATATTCGCCTCCGAGTTTTTTTGTTATATCACTTAAAGCCCTAGTAGAGGAAAGGTTAGAAACCGTGTTTCCTTTTTTCTTATCTAAAATGTAATCGGCTACTGCTACCAGCGTATATTCTTCGCCAAACATATTTCCGTCTTCACATACAAGTGCTAAGCGGTCGACATCCGGATCAACTGAAATTCCTAAATCAGCATTTTGTTTCTTTACAGTAACCGAAAGTTCATTCAGATTTTCGGGAAGCGGCTCCGGATTGTGCGGGAAGTTTCCGTTGGGTTCACAAAATATTTCTGTTACCTGCTCAACACCTAATGCCTTAAGCAACTTAGGCAAGGCAATACCACCGGTAGAGTTTACACAGTCAATTACTACTTTAAAATTCCGCTGCTTAATGGCTTCTACATCTACCATCTTAAGTTTCAGAATCTTTTCGATGTGTTTATCGATATACGTATTGTCAGATGAATAAGAGCCGATAGAACTCACCTCTGCAAATTCAATGGTTTTTTCTTCTGCATTTCGAAGAATCTCTTCCCCCGCTTTTCCCGAAATAAATTCTCCGTGGCTATTGAGCAGCTTTAGTGCATTCCATTGTTTAGGATTGTGAGAGGCCGTAATGATAATTCCTCCACCTGCTTTTTCTTCATGCACAGCAATTTCAACCGTGGGGGTTGTAGAAAGACCGAGGTCTACCACATCAATTCCGATAGATAAAAGAGAACCCACCACAATATTATTCACCATCTCACCGCTTACCCGTGCATCTCTTCCTATTACAATTTTGCGACTACCTTCGTTACTCTTTACCCACTCGCCATAGGCAAGGGTATACTTCATAATATCAACAGGGGTAAGGTTTGCACCGGGGAAACCTCCGATAGTTCCGCGAATTCCTGAAATAGATTTTATTAATGACAAAGCTTTCGTTTTTTATTTTGGGAGCGCAAATGTATAAATTTCGACTTTTTAGAAAAGGTAAGTGTGACAACACTTATACACAAAACGAAAAATGCCAATAAGAAACTGGTTTGAAGAATGGTTTGATTCGCCCTACTATCATGTGTTGTATGCCAACCGCAACGAGGCAGAAGCAGAAGATTTTATAAAAAGAATTTCGGAGCACCTGCATATTGCTGCCGGTGCAAAGGTGCTGGATGTTGCCTGTGGCAAAGGAAGGCACTCCAAAACGTTGGTTAAACTTGGTTTTGATGTAACGGGTATCGACTTATCAGTTAACAGCATTGCGGAAGCGCAAAAATTTAATTGCGACAATATGCGTTTTGCTGTGTGGGATATGCGCAAAACATACCAGCCCAACGCATTTGACTATGTATTTAACCTGTTCAGCAGTTTTGGTTATTTTGATGATGAGCGCGATGATTACGCGTGCATCAATGCCTTTTATGAAAATCTGAAACCGGGTGGAACGCTTGTGTTAGATTACATAAACACCGAATATGCCGTTAAAAACATGAAGCCCCGCGAAATTATTCAGCGGGGAAAAATACAGTTTCATATACAGAAGAAGTTGGAGAAGGGTTTTATTAAAAAGAAGATTGAGTTTTTGGTGGAAGGCGAAGATTATTCGTTTGAAGAGCAACTGAAAGTTATCAATCAGTTTAAATTTACGCAGATGCTGCAACAATCGGGTTTTGAATTGAAACATACTTTTGGCGATTATCAGTTGAATACATTTGATTCTTCTTCTTCACCGCGTTTAATTTTTGTGGCTCAAAAGAAATGATAGAAATACTCCGGCATATCGACCATCAGTTGTTTCACTTTGTTAATCAAACCCTGGCCAATCCGTTTTTGGATTTTATATGCCCGGTGTTTAGAGATATAAAGTTTCTGGTTTTCTGTTATTGCCTGTTTGCTTACCGCATTTACAAACTGTATCCGGAACATTTTTTAAAAATAGCGGCAACCGGTGCACTTACTTTTCTGCTGACGGACCAACTTTCGGCTCACCTCATTAAATCGTTGATACATCGCATTCGCCCTTGCAACAATTCTGAAATTGATGCAAGGTTGCTTCTTGAACACTGCGGCAACGGCTTTAGTTTTGTTTCGGCACACGCGGCAAATAGTTTTGGAATGGCCGCTTTTATTTCTTCGTTTCCTAAAAACAGAACACAAACTATTATTGTATTTGGCATATGGGCAGCACTCGTTTCGTTTTCGCAGGTTTATGTGGGCGTGCATTTTCCGGCCGATGTAATTGGCGGTGCCTTGCTTGGAGTGATTACCGGAGTTACCACCGGTGCTATTCTAAAATCTAAAACAACTATTGATTAGCAGGTAAAAAATACAAACTAAGAACAACAACAAACCATAAACATTAAACAACAAACCAATCCACATGGAATTTATTAAAGTAAATAAGCAGCATGAAAAGTTTATTGCCCTCATTGAACTGAACCGGCCTAAAGAACTGAACGCGTTGAACCGCGAACTGATGCTGGAAATTCGCGATACGCTGCGCGAGTTAGATGAAGATGACACGGTGCGCGTAATTATACTAACCGGTGGACAAAAAGTGTTTGCAGCCGGTGCCGACATTAAGCAAATGGCCACCGCCACAGCTATTGATATGCTGAATATTGACCAGTTCAGCACCTGGGACCAGATTAAAAAAACCAAGAAACCCATTATTGCGGCCGTTAGCGGTTTTGCTTTGGGCGGAGGCTGCGAGCTGGCGATGACCTGCGACATGATAGTGGCCAGCGACACCGCAAAATTCGGTCAGCCGGAAATTAAAATCGGCACTATGCCCGGTGCCGGTGGCACTCAACGCTTAACCCGCGCGGTGGGTAAGGTAATGGCCATGGAATTAGTGCTTACCGGCCGATTTATTTCGGCCGAAGAGGCTTTATCGGCCGGTTTGATAAACAAAATTGTACCGGCTGAACTGTTGCTGGACGAAACTTTAAAACTGGCGCGCCTGATTGCCGCACAGTCACCGGTGGCGGTTAAACTGGCTAAAGAGGCGGTGAACAATACGTTCAATTCTACCCTCGATGAAGGCTTAATTTTTGAGCGCAAAAACTTTTATCTCACCTTTGCATCCGAAGATCAGAAAGAAGGCATGGCGGCTTTTGTAGAAAAACGGGTGCCGGTGTTTAAAGGAAAATAAAGACGCCTACTTCTCTCTGCCGCAAACATCGGGCGGCATTTGGGCAATCCACTTGGTAATAAGTTCAACGCCCTCGGTGTGCACCAGGCCTTTTCCCAATTCCGGCATGCGTATGCCGGGGTCTTCGCTCTTCATCCGGTAAACCATAATCGATTCATCGGGATTGCCCGGCACAATATCGTAAAAATGGTTACCGGTTGCCTTACCCGCAGCCACCGGTGTTTTACAAAAGCCGAGGTTCTCGAAATTAGAGTTGCCTACATTCAGATAAAGCCCCGAAGTATAAGCCGGTCCCTCGGGATTATGGCAGTGGCCGCAGTTCATTTCTAAATAAGCGCGGGCGCGTTCGTTTATATTGTAGTGAACCGAGTCTGTCCAGTTGGCCAGTTTGGGAACATTTTCTAAGGCCGGCACATTTTTCAGAAACCCCGCTTTAGTCCAGCGCACTAATTGGTTTTCAGTTCCATCGGCATAATCAAAATCGCGGTTCACATTGCGCACATTGGGGCCTATAGGCACAATATTGATACCGTTATTCCAGTGGCAGCCCTTGCATTGGTTTTTATTGGGGATGATATAGTCAGTCTTGCGCTTAGTGCCGTCATAATGTATCCAGTCAACCTCTTTTATATCACCGGCATTTTCTAAAGCGGCTTCGGTTTGCGCATCATTCCAGATATAATCCAGCGCTTCCCAACCGGTGCCGCGGTGAACGAGCAAACGCGTCTCCAAAATTCTGCGCTTGCCGTTTTTTACTCTAAAATCTTCGGGGTAATAGAAGTTCTTAATCAAACAGGCACCCACCGGTAGCTGTAAAACTTTCGTGGTATCGTATTCAGCAAACTTACCTTCGGGCATATAAACGAACCGCGCCTTATGCGCATAGTCGGAAAACAGCGGAGTAATTAAATCGTAAGGGAGAATGCGCGCATTCGGCTTAAGTTCATTCAATACACCGGTAAAGAAATTGTATTCTGAAAGATTTTCGAAGGGTTTAGCCGCAACATCCAGCACCACATTGGCAGATTGTTTTCCATGGCAGCTAACAATGTAAACGGTAAAAAGAACCGGTAGCAAAAAAGACAGCGAGTAACGAAAGAATGATTTCATTTTATGGTCCAACTGTTAACCCTACTGCTATTGCATTAACTTTATTTCGGATAAAGCCGGAGTAGTGCAATCGAATTTCGACATATCGCTGTTGCGGTTCTTACCTTTATTGGCCAAATCCATATTGCTGAAAGTAATATCACCGTTATTCCGTATGCATATTTTCTGATCTTCCTTCACCGTGCCATCCGGATTCCTATAAGCGGGATTCACAAAGCCGTCATAAACAACATCCGGAACTTTATCGCCAAACATAGCAGCAAACATTTTTCCAAATACCACGCTTTGGTCAGTGCCACCGGTGCCGCGTGTGATTTGGTTATCGTGTACAAAAATCCCTCCGCAGTAAGGGTCGTAGATAGAATCTTTAAAAGGTTTGTTCAAAGCCATATAGCTGATAATAGCCGTGCTTACAGAACTGTGCCCCCTTATTTCGTTATTGAATATTTCGCATTGGTTAGTGGCCATCACAATTACACCCGTACCGGCAGGAATTTCGCCTACGGTAGTTCCCTTTACACCAAAATTAGGAACGTTATTGTTGATTATTTTGTTGTTGTAAACGCGGCAACGGCTTCCGTTTTTCTTTTGCAAATCGGGTAAATCAAAAACCAGCACACCACCGGTATTGTTGGTAGAAACGTTTTCATACACATCCGCTCCGGTGCAGTTTTCAATTTCAATACCGGCAACGTTGTCGTGCACGTTATTCTTTCTTACAACAATATTTTTCGACTGACCGACATATATACCTGCATCGCTGCTGCCAAACACATCGCACTCCTCAATTAAAACATTAGTGCAGCCAACCGGATAAGTAGAATAAGAACCGTTTTTAGTATCGTGCAGCGAAGTCCAGCCCACTTTCATTCTGCGGAATGTTACACCGGTAGCATCCTGCACTTTTATACAATCGCCTTTAGCATCGAGCACTGCAAAATCTTCCATCACAATACCATCGGCAGTAACCCGCAAACCTTCTGCGCCATCTTTCTGTCCTTTAAATGAAAGTATGGTTTTATCTTTTCCCTTACCTCTGATAGTTACATTCTTAATACCGTCAAGAATAAGCGACCGGTTCAAAGTAAAGGTGCCTTCCGGTAATTCAATCACATCGCCCTCTTTGGCATTAATAAATTTCTCCTGTAATTTTTTTTCAAACTCCGCATTTACAGCAGGTGCCGGATTATTTTTACAGGCTGAAAAAAAAAGAACAGAAATTAAA
>CAIYOV010000034.1 GCA_903927935.1 uncultured Bacteroidota bacterium
AACAAATTAAATTAACTTAACTACAGAAAAATTGTAGAGAGGTGCAGCAACAGTGCTTCCTCGCAGAGTCCTGCGGAGGCTCCGCTCAGCAACCGTTGCGGTTCGGACGCGTTCGTTGAGCGGATTCGCCGCGGCGAAGAAACGCACGGACTCTGCAACTACCCTAACCATTCACAACTAACCATTAATCCGCAGGACTCCTCAAGCAATTAACCACTGTTTCATCTTGATTTTATTTTGAATTTATTGTAATATTCACCAACAAAAATCAAGGATAATGTTTACACAGTGGAAATAAGCAATAAATTGTTATGGATGTAGAGAAACAAGTAAATTATTGGTTAACTGCCTCCTCGATGGATTGGCAGACGGCAAACGAAGAAACTGCCGAATTAAAAAAATCAGTTGAAAAGTACATAAATGCCGTAAACGAAAAATTTTCGCTGGAGAAGGCATACCTTTTTGGTTCGTATGCTAATGGAACTGCCGACGAAGACAGTGACATTGATATCGCGTTAGTTTCTTCTGCTTTTAGCGGAAATAGCTTTAGTGATAACGTTGAAGTGGGTGTACTTACCTGGGGAATAAACACTAAAATTGAAGCGGTTGCATTTCGTCCTGAGGATTTTAATGACGATAATTTGTTGGCATTTGAAATTTTAGCAACTGGGAGGCAATTAGCTATTTTATAGTAACCCGAATCAGTCCGCCGCGAATCCCGTATTAGCCACAGCAAGCGAAACAGGAGTGGAGCAAATTCACTGCAAACTGTCTGAACTATGATGATTATGATTAAAATGATTACTCTGAAAAAACAAAAAATCTGACAGACCTGTGAGCAATTGAAGTTAAAATCATCCTAATCATATGAATCAAAAAAATCATAGTTCAGACAGAATTGCGCCGAATACTATAAAGAAAGCGGACACTATCCAAAAGAATTAGTAGATGAAAAGGAGATAGCTATGGCAATAGAACAATTCGGCAAAGTATCAGCCGACGAAAGACTCAGGTACCACCTGATGGATTTGGAAAAAGCAGAGAGGGATCGTATTTCGGAAGCTAATTACGTTATAAAACAAGCTAAATTAGAAGGAAAGCTTGAAGCGAAGCTCGAAGATGCCGCGAAAATGATGGAAGAAAAAATACCTGTATCAGTTATTTTGAAAGTTACCGGATTAACACAGGAACAACTGAACAAACTGAATTAACCATTAATTCTCTCGCAGAACCTCAACAGGACTCTGCTAGCTGTGGGCAAAGTTATATCCAGAAAATGTAAGGGTTATTTTCTTACTTGGATAAACCACAGAACTAAACAGGTTTCTAAAATTTTACCCACTAAGAGCACAAAGATTTACTCTCTGAACACAAGGTTGAAAATTTTCCTTAGCGAATAATACTCTTTGTGCTTTCCTTTGTGAATCCCTATGGTAAAATTATTTAAGAACGAGCCCTGATTCCTATAGCCAGTCTGCCGGTTTATGCAAAATAAACCCATCTTTTTTAACAATTTCAGCAGTAAACTGACTATCTACTAATTTTTTTCTACCGATAGAAAACGATCCTTTTGCTATTAAAGCAACAGAACCGTTGTGTCTTCTTGGTGGAAATGCAACAAACACTCTCTTCCCGGCAAATAGTTCTTGAATTGATTTTATTGGCGGCACTAAATCACTATCGCCGGAGACAAGCATTGCTGCATCAAATCGGTTCTGATAGGCATCAATAAGCATTTGTGTGGCTATGTTCACATCTGTCATTTTTTCATTGTGATTTGGCCAAATATGTCCACACGCTTTACACTCTACTTGATTCCGTTGATAGTGTCCGTAATAAATTTTCACTCCAATTGTGTCGAGTGCTTCAATATAA
>CAIYOV010000035.1 GCA_903927935.1 uncultured Bacteroidota bacterium
CTACAATAAGAACTCTTTTATTCATTTCCCCTAAAGCATGCGCCAAGTGGAATGTTAAAGTTGATTTTCCTACTCCACCCTTATTATTGAATATTGATATTGATTTCATGTGTTTAATTTATTGTTATCTGCACTTTTAATTTTAATAACTGTTACCAACTTACTTATAACTGCACTTTCTCCCATCTAATTTCACTAAAATCATCAAGCAAAAAAACAAGTGGTCTCAATGTGTGCGGGGTAAATGTAGAGAAAGGCAGATACCAAAAAAGCCAAATCCTTTCTTTATTTACAAACATTAGGCAAAATCTTATGCGTTCGTTCTTTTTGCCTTAATCCATTCAGGGTGTTACTTCAAACCTATCTGCATCTTATTAAATAAAAAGTTTGGTAATTTATTTTTTTGCCTTATATTAGCCTCCCCCCGTTAGGGGCACACAGCAATTTTTAAACTTTTATTGGAACTCTTTTTTTCACGCTAAACATCTGTGCTATGAAAAAAATATTCATTCCCCTGTCGGGTATAACCTTAGTGGTAAATGCTGCCGATATTATTTGCCTGGAAGGCAACCGCTCGTTTACCCACATTTATGTGCAATGCCTCAGCGAGCCAAAGGGCTGGCGCGAAATTATTTCGGGCCATACGCTTGGCCATTTCGAGGCGCTGCTGCCGCCCCGCCTGTTTACGCGCGTAAGCAAAAAGCATGTGGTAGGCCTTAACCATGTTACGGGGGTAGAGGCCGGCAACATAGCCTGCCTTAGCTGTAAGTGCGGCAGCACGGTACACATCAGCAAGGCTTATTGCACCGACCTGCTGGCAATGGTCGGCCAGCTCGAAATGGCCTGACGGCTCCCCTCCCTCCCCTCCTGTTTGTTTAATCTGCCTGCCCTTTTGTTGGCCCGGCTCCGGTTTTGGTTGTACCGTGCTTGCAAACCTTTTGGCGCTGATGTAGCATTGCCTTATCGTTCTTTAAAAAGGCACAGCGGCAGTATGAGATGAGGGAGCGGCATTTTGATTTGTAAATGCCTCTGCATGAAACCTGAAAGCGGCAGTTTGATCTGTAAATGCCGCTGCATGAAACCTGAGAGCGGCAGTTTGATCTGTAAATGCCGCTGTATGAAACCAGAGAGCGGCAGTTTGATATGTGAATGCCGCTGCATGAAATCAGGGCGCGGCAATTTGATTTGTGAATACCGGAACTTAAAATTCCTTACCTCAAGTAAGTCAACATAAACAATTATTTATTAATCTTAAAATCAATTAACTATGGCACGTAAATTAAAGAGAGTTTTAGCTGCTTTCAACCTTTCTAAGCTCGGTAAAATCGGTGATTTTGCCTTAAAGGTAACCAACCTAATTTTTAACGTTAAAAACAACCCGCTGGTGTTTGTTACCCCACACCCTGCCACCCTTACCATGGAGGGCCATATGGACGAACTGGTACATGCCGAAAACGAGGCCATGACCCGCACGGCAGGTAAGGTGGCCCTGCGCGATGTTAAATACAACGTGGTATTAAAAGATGTGTATTTGCTGCAGGCTTATGTTCAAAGTTTAGCCGATGAGGCACCTGATGTAGACAGCGCTATTGCTATTATTCAAACCTCGGGCTTTGATGTAAGGCTGAACGGGGTGCGGGTAAAGGCACCTATACAGGCCCGCAACGGTATGCTGCCCGGCACTATGGATTTAATTGCCAAAGCAGAGGGCAAGCGCGCCAACTACAACTGGCAAATGAGCAGCGATATGGGTGCCACCTGGCAAAACCTGCCCGATACATTAAAGGCAAAAACCACGGTAAGCGGTTTAACAACGGGCAGCATATTGCTGTTCAGGGTGCAGGCCATAACCAAAGAAGGTGAACGCGGCTGGAGCCAGCCGGTAAGTGCGGTGGTGTTATAGGCTTAGGTTGGGTTTAAATACAAACCTCTCGCTCCTTAAAAGGGCGGGAGGTTTTTTTTGAAAAGTATTTTAATGCTTAATGCAAATCAACCCAGCCGTTAGGCACATTGCTATCCTGAATTACCTGAAACACTAAATCGTGGCTGCCAAAGGTGTTCCAGGCAGACATAGGAAAGTCATCATATAGATACAAATCGCCCGTTACATATGGCGTATCCGAGGTATACATCCAGGTGCAATGGGTAGCACTTCTGTCGGCATTTATTTCCAGTTGAAAACCCTGTCCGGCATACATCATAGGGTGCGCAGGAAAAACAAGGTCAATCCAGCCCCTGACATTAGGCACGGTAACATCAACCGAATCAAGCAAGGTTCCTGTACCGGGCGTGCTTCCGGTTCTTAATCGGTAACGGATAGGGTTTGGGCCACCGCTGGCAAATGCATACACTCTTATTTTGTTAAGCGCACCTGTATTCTCTGCCATAAAAGTTTGCGAAGCAAGCTGGCAGGCACCAAAGTTATTGCTTACCGAAGTATCGGTAATAGAAGGGCCGGTTGTAACGCTTGCCCCACCGTTAGTAAAACCCTGAAACTTGAATGTATTGGTATTGTAAATAACCATGCCCGGAACAGCCGAAAGTGCATCGCGCTGCGAAGTGGTTAAACGCGGTAATAACAGCGCACCGGTAGTGGAATTAATTTCTAAGGCGGCAGAAGCAGCCGGGGCTGCAGTTCCTATGGCCACAGTAGTTCCGTTGTCGTAAATATGCGAACTGCCTATATTGTGTTTATTGGTAAACTTTGCCACATAATTAGTATCGCCATTTACGTTAGCCGAAGAGCCTGCCTGTAATGCGTATGGCACGCTTTGCAGCTGCGACATGCCCATATCGGTATAGTTGGTTCCACCGGCAGCATCCAGTTCAACTTTCAGATACTGCTGATAGCTGCTGTTCCAGTCAATAGCGGCTATGCTTCCCGAAACCACGGTGCCTTTGCCAATTACAACAGTAGCCAATCCAAAGTCATTGGTTATCACACTATCCGTTTCTACGTATTCAATGCTTCCCGAAAAACTGTTGAGAATGGTAAACCGGAAGCTTATGTCTTTATTGATAAGCGCATTACCGCTGGCGTCTCTCACTACTGTCTGGTAGTTCATGCTCTGCGGCACTTCAGCATTCGCAATAACAAAGAGTATTAGTAAACTTGCTAAAAGGAGAATGTTTTTCATAGAGTTAGTTTGGTTTAAATAGTTGAACAAGAATAGTTAAAGATTTAATATGTATTAATTAAAATTACTCCGGTTCGTTAACAGGTGGAGTGGGTTTGCTGTCCTCCCGCGTGCAAAAGTTATTACGTGCTTTGAATGGAATGGAGGTGGATGGTATTTCCTTCTCCACCCCGTGGAGAAGGATGTAAAGCAAAGCGCAGACAGGATGAGGCTAAACGTAACAGCCGCTGCCCGTAAGGGAGCGGCTGTTTGTTATATACCGTTAATGCTGACTTTAATCATGATTGTTTAGCGCTCGGTAGCTTACTTTTACCTCAGTCAGTTTAAGAATGACGTTTATGAAAAGGGGGATAGTGGTACTACTTACTTCGTGTATTTTGGCAGGAACCATCCACTTGGATGAACTGGCAAGAGTGCCCTTTTTATTACATCATTTCAGCGAACATAAACAACAGCATCCGGCCGATTCGTTTTGGGCATTTTTGTATAAACACTATGTGGTCAATCAGA
>CAIYOV010000036.1 GCA_903927935.1 uncultured Bacteroidota bacterium
ATGCACAGAACAAAGACATTGATAAGGGAAAAGAAACGCTGAAAAAAGCTATGGAGCAAAAAGATGCTTCCAAGAAAAATGAGATGGTGCAAAAGGCGGTAGAACAGTTTCAAAAGGGCGGCATGAAACGCGAAATGTATGCGCTGGTTGGAGATGCATTTTTAGACAAAAAAGATTATACCAACGCACAAAGTAATTATTCGCGTTGCGATAAACCCGAGAAAAAGGAAGGGATGAAAAAATTAGCAGAGGCATATGTAGAAGATGCGTTCAGCGGAGAAGAAAAAAACGAACCCAAGGCACTTCGTAAAGCGATGGATTTTTACACCAAAGCAGATGCTATGAAAGAAGGTGCACGTGCTATTGGAGACCGCTACTACGAAAAGGGGACGGGAAGTTATTCTAGAGCGCTTGACTATTATTTGATGGGCGATGCCGCAGTGAAAGTTGAACAAATTGCCAAGGAATATTTTGATAAAGGAGGTGCGGATGAGGCGAAAGCGGCAGAAGTATATTTGAAATTGAAAACCCCGGAATCTGCTAAAAAAGCAGGCGATATTTATTACAACAGAAATGAATTTCAGAAAGCGATTGATGCGTATTTGAGCGGAGGAGTAGCAGAAGGAATTCAGAAGTATGCTGATTATTTGTATGGCGAAAACCGGAGCGAAGAAGCAGACAATCTAATCATGCGATTAGGTGATGCAAATGCCGACAAGAAGAATGACGATGCCAACGAAAAACTAGCGGCAGATATCATGAAAAAAGGAAGCTATCTGCTGGCGTCAAAACTTTATGATAAAGCCGGCAATGTTTCGCAGGGTGATAAATGCCGTGCTTACGATGCTTTGAGCCATTTCCGGTTAGAAGAAGCCAAAGGTTTATTTAACCAAATTAATGATGCCACCATGGCGAAATTGATAACTGATAACGAAAAAGTACTAAAGCCACTTCAGGACTTATCAGAAAACATGGATGCGCTTTTAAAGAATGCACCTTTTGTGACTTTGTCTGTAGATAGTGTTACAGGTAAAAGCATTCCTTCTTCCTCTGACCAAAAGATGCAGGAAGATTACTACAAATCTATCCGCGATCAAATCATTAAAAATGTAAATGACATTGCTCTTAATTACGCAAAACTCTCTGATGTTAATCTCAAGAAATATGTAAAGCAATGTTTCCTGAAATACGGTGCTGTCCGCAATATTTTAGACAAAGAAACCTTTGCAGTTAAAAAGCAAAAGCAAGACATAAAAGTTAAAGATGTAATTCTGTAATTACTTTGAAATCATTCATAACAAAAACGCTCCGAAAATTTTCGGAGCGTTTTTGTTTAGGCGAGTGCCTGTTGCAAATCTTCAAGTAAATCTTCAACATCTTCCACACCAACGCTCAAACGAAGAAGGTTATCTACCACTCCCACTTTTTCTCTTTCCGCTTTAGGAACGGAAGCGTGTGTCATTGTTACGGGATGGTTAACGAGCGATTCGACTCCACCTAACGATTCGGCAAGTGAGAATACTTTAAAAGAGGAAGCCAGTTTGAAAGTATCTTCCAGTGAAGCATTTTTCAGAACAATGGAAATCATTCCTCCAAAATCTTTCATCTGCTTTTTTGCAACGGCATGGTTCGGATGATCTTCGAAACCCGGCCAGTAAACTTTTTCAATCCGCGGATGTGTTTTCAGATACTCTGCAATTTTTCTTCCATTATAGCAATGGCGCTCCATTCTTAGATGCAATGTTTTAATTCCCCGCAATACTAAGAACGAGTCCATTGGACCAGGGTTCGCTCCACATGAATTGAGAATAAAGTAAAGGCGCTCATGGAGTTTATCATCGTTTACAACTAAAGCTCCCATCACAACATCACTATGTCCGCCTAAATATTTGGTAACACTATGCATTACAATATCTGCACCAAGTAAAAGCGGATTTTGCAGATATGGAGAAGCAAATGTGTTGTCAACTGCCAGCAGAATATTTTTTTCTTTAGCAATTTTCGAGCATGCTTCAATATCTACAATCTGCATGGTGGGGTTGGTAGGAGTTTCAATCCAGATCAGTTTCGTTTTTTCGTTAACATACTTGCCGATGTTATTGGCATCGCTCATATTAATGAAGTGAAATTTGATTCCGTATGGTTCATATATTTTGGTAAACATGCGGTAAGTGCCGCCATATAAATCATCACCGGTTATTACCTCATCGCCCGGACTCAGCAATTTTATCACTGCATCAGTAGCTCCCATTCCGCTGCTGAAACAAATACAGTGTTTGCCTTCTTCAAGTGCAGCAATATTTTTTTCAAGCGCCACACGGGTGGGGTTTTTTCCGCGTGCATATCCGTACCCTTTGTTCTTCCCCGGTGATTCCTGCACGTATGTAGACGTTTGAAAAATGGGAGTCATGATAGCCCCGGTGCTCGGGTCGGGCTCTAAGCCCGCGTGAATTGCTTTGGTTCCGAATTTCATCTGAATCTGTTTTTATTTTTAAGAAAGGCAAAGATAGAATTCACTTCTACTTTAGGCGGGCACAAATAATTTCTACCTTTCCTTTTCAATTATTTTCAATGAAACAAATTTACTTTCTGTTTCTTTTTGTTTTTGCTTTTACAAACTTAGAAGCGCAGCAATCCCCATACTTACGTTCCTCCCGCTCACAACTTAATCCCGCACAGTATCCATTCTATCACGGAGTTGCTTCCGGTGACCCGCTAGCAGACAGAGTTATTCTCTGGACGCGCATTACACTCGACCCGGTTGTAGATCCGGTTTCGGTAAATTGGGAAATATCAACGGATACTGCTTTCAATAACGTAATAAACAGCGGAAGTACGAGCACAGACATTACAAAAGATTACACTGTTAAAATAGATGCAACGGGTTTGCAGGCAGGTACCTGGTATTATTACCGCTTTGCGTACGATACTTTCAAATCTATCATTGGCAGGACGAAAACGCTGCCGGTGGGGGCGGTACATAATTTGCGGTTTGCGGTGGCGAGCTGTCAGGATTATCAGGACGGATTTTATAATGCCCACCGCCATTTGAGCGAACGTAATGATATCGATGCTGTTCTCTTTTTAGGGGATTATACTTATGAAAGCGGTGCTAATACTTCGGCAGTAGGTGGACGATTACATGAGCCTGACCATAAAACAGTTTTGGAAGTTGAGTACCGGATGCGTCAGTCGCAATATCACCTTGACCCCGATTTACAGGCCGCTCATCAGCAGTATCCGTGGATTTGTGTTTGGGATGATCATGAAAGCGCGAACAACTCCTATACAGATGGTGCTAAAAATCATACTGTGAATGACGGACCTTGGTACGACAGGAAAGTAAACTCTGTAAAAGCATATTTTGAGTGGATGCCCATTCGTCAACCCGATTTAGCTGATACCTTTAAAATTTTCAGAAGGTTTACCTGGGGAGATCTGGCCGACCTTAATATGATTGATACCCGCTTATATGATCGCAGTAAGCAGGTGGCTCCAACACCTCCGCAAACTTTTGTTTCTACCACAGATTCCCTGATTCTCGATTCTACCCGTAACATGATGGGTCCGGTTCAGTTTGATTGGCTGGCGCATAATTTAGATAGCTCTACCGCCAAATGGCAAATAATAGGGCAGCAGGTAATTATGGCTCCGCTTGTTGTACCTGCAGGAGTTTTGGGACCTGAAGCCATGATGATAAATCCCGATCAATGGGATGGTTATCCTTTCGACCGTCAAAGATTATACGACCATATTCTGAGCCACAACATTAATAATGTGGTAGTGCTAACAGGTGATATACATACCGCCTGGGCAAACGATCTTCCGCTTGCAGGTTATGATTCGCAGAACCGGAATAATTCGGTTGGGGTAGAATTTGTTACCCCCAGTATTTCATCGGGCAATGAGTTGCCGCAGTTGGTTACTGAAAGCATTATTTATTCGCTGGCGCAATATGTTCGTTTTGTAGATTTAACCCTGCACGGATATTATGTGTTAGATATAACACCTGCCCGCACCCAAGGCGATTTTGTTTTCGTGTCAAACGTTACTACACAAAACTATACGGTAGGCACAACACCTTCGTGGTATGTAAATGATGGGGAGAAATTTTTAAGGCAGGCTAACTCACCTTCATCTCCATTGAATACTTACCCGGCTCTTGCTCCTCAAGTTTCTCTTTCTACTTCAATAAAGAATATTGCAAATAATATCACTACGATTATGGTTCACCCGAATCCGTTTTTTAATGAGTTGATGATTCAGTTCAATGCTTGCCAAAGTGAAGAAGTAAACCTTGAAGTATGGAACACAAACGCAGAATTAATGCTGAAGAAAAATCTAGGAGTGGTTGAGGAAGGACTTAACCACACACAGTTTGACGGAAGCAAATTTTCATCGGGGTATTATTTCATTAAACTGATAGGCAAAAAATCTTCCATCAGCGAAAGCGTTGTAAAAATCAATTGATTTTTACGAAACAGTAATGCCGGATAAATCAGGTTGTACTGTTTTGTAGTATCATTAAATCATTAGCTTAGGGTTTCAAAATCTACTTCTTATGAAGAGAGTTCTACTTTTATTTGCTGTTCTCACTATAACCAACATTTTAAATAAATCGGTAATCGCTCAAACCACACCCTGGCCCGATTGGGTTTTTAAGCATTGGGTATGGGAAGATGCCAGCACTCAGCAAAGTGCCATGCAACTGTTAGATGATTACAAGGTGCATAATATACCGGTAGGTGTAATTAACATCGATAGCCGCTGGGATGTGGGGTACGGTACTTTTCAAGTTGACACCGCCCTTTTTCCGAATGTACAGGCCATGATTGACTCCATTCATGCAAGAAACATTAAAGTAATCTTTTGGACTACCTCTGCCATTGATACCGATGTGCATGAACTTTGGCACTATGCCGATTCGATGGGATATTTTATGAAGACAAGTGCAGGCTCGGGCTCGGCAATAATTCATTGGTGGAAAGGTGATGGAAGTATGATTGACTTTTTCAATCCGGCTGCAGTAACATGGTGGAAAGCACTGATGGATAAAGTTCTTGACCTTGGCATTGACGGATGGAAATGTGACGGAACCGATTATTCTATTTTACTTGCCAATGCCACGTACTCTCCGGGTATGGGGGCAGCAGTTACCCGGTTACAATATTCACATGCTTACTACCACTTGTTTTATGATTATACCCGCCAGCGTCTTGGAAACGACCGCGCAATTATGTCGCGCCCGATTGATAATTACGGGTACACTTTTATCACTGACCCGAATTTAGTGTCGTTTACTCCGCGCGAAATCGGTTTTGCCTGCTGGGTGGGCGACCAGGATGGGACCTTTGATGGTATGAAGAAGGCGCTCAACAATATGTATCAGAGTAATGCAAATAATTACCTCGCGTTTGGTTCAGATATTGGTGGTTATCGCACCGATAATGCGTATCCGGTTAACGGTCGCTCGAAAGAACTTTTTGTTCGCTGGGCGCAGTTGGGTGCTTTCAGTCCGTTGATGGAAAACGGTGGCGGAGGCGAACACCGTCCGTGGATGTTCGATCAGCAAACCAATGACATCTACAATAAGTTTGCGCGGATGCACCATGCCATGGTTCCATACCTGATGCATCAGGGCGATTCTTTATTTGCAGCTACTCAATCGCTGATGCAGTTCTTCAACAGCACCGATTACAGTTTTATGCTGGGCAGCGATATTTTTGTGGTGCCTATGTTAAACTCTTCGAACAGTATTACCATCGATTTTCCTGCCGGTGACTGGACTTATCTTTTTAATAATGCCCAAGTTTACAGCGGTTCCGCTAACTCGCTAAACATACCACTTAGCGAGTTTCCTGTTTTTATAAAATCAGGATCGCCATTGTTGGCAACACTTGACAGTGTAATAAATAGTGTAACCGGAGTGGAGAATATAAATGCGCAGAATAATACAGTTACCCTTTATCCAAATCCGGCAACAGAACAAGTTCACATTTCGGGCTTGGAATTTAATGCCGGTGAGGAATACGAGTTCCATTTGTTTGATGTGTTGGGAAGAGATTTGCAGAAGACATATTTAAACGGTGAAAAAGCAAACGTTTCCATTGCAGAATTTGAAAATGGCGTTTATTACTACACGATAGAAAATTCTGCTCTCTCCACTCCGAAAAAAATATCGGGTAAGGTAGTCATTCAAAAATAGTGTTGATGAAGCATCAGAACAGATGCGAAAACAATCCGTCACGCAACTTAGGCTCAAACCAGGTTGATTTTGGAGGCATTATTTTTCCGCTGTCGGCAATGTCCATGAGCTGTTGAAGTGAAACCGGATAAAGCGCAAAGGCAACTTTCATTTCACCGCTGTCCACTCTGCGTTGTAATTCTTGCAGACCGCGGATACCCCCAACAAAATCAATTCGCTTATCGGTGCGCACATCTTTTATTCCCAGTAGCGGATTCAGAATATTTTCATCCAGAATGGTTACATCTAAAATGCCGATAGGGTCGGTTTTAATAATTTCTTTTTTGGCTTCGAGTTTATACCAGGTACCATTCAGGTACATGCCGAACTGATGCAGCGATGCCGGCTTTACAGCATCTAACGTTGAACTTTGAATTTTGAACATGGCATTTACTTTCTCCAGAAATTCCACATCACTCAGGCCGTTCAAATCTTTTACTACCCGGTTGTAATCCATAATCTGCAACTGGTCGGCAGGGAAAAGAACGGAGAGGAAGAAGTTGTAATCTTCTGTTCCGTCATGATGCAGGTTCTGCTCTTTCATTTTTAAACCTACTTTGGCAGCCGAAGCGGTGCGGTGGTGCCCATCGGCTATGTAAGTGAAAGGGATTTCTTTTTCGAAAACCGAAACCAGCTTTTCAATTTTATCCTTATCCATCAGCAGCCAAACGGTGTGGCGGATGCCATCTTTTGTAAAAATATTATATACCGGTTCATCGCGTTCCATTACTTCCTCTACAATTTCATCAACCGAAATATTTTTAGGATAGGTGAGAAAGATAGGCCCCACATGTGCCTGCAAAGTTTCCATATGGCGGATGCGGTCTTCTTCTTTTTCCGGTCGTGTCAGTTCGTGTTTTTTAATCACATCATTGAAATAATCTTCAATGCTGCTGCAGGCTACTAAACCGGTTTGTGTTCGCCCCAGCATATTTTGCGAATAGATATAAAGAGACTTGCTCGCATCCTGAAACAGAATACCGTCCGCCATCATCTTATAAAAATTATCGCGCGCCCGGTCGTAAACAGGTTGTGAATGTTCATCGGTGCCTTCCGGAAAATCAATTTCGGCACGGCTTACATGCAGAAAAGATTTTTCGTTTTTCTCTGCCATCTGCCGTGCTTCGGCAGTGTTCATTACATCGTAAGGAAGTGAAGAAACTTCTACCGCATACTCCGGTTGCGGGCGAACAGCTTCGAATGGTTTAATGATAGCCATGTATTTAAAGTCCCCTTTAGGGGTTTTACAAAAACGGTGTCTTCACCACGGTTGCCTTAATAGGCGTGTTGCGTATCTCCACAAAAATTTCGGAACCTACCGGGCTGAATTCTGTTTTTACATACGCCATGCCTATGGCTTTATTTAAAGAGGGCGACTGTGTGCCCGAAGTAACTTCTCCGATTTCGTTACCGGCTGCATCTTTAATTTTAAAATGCTGACGGGGTATTTTTCCTTTCTCGGTAATTTCGAAGCCCACTAATTTTTTCTTAGGGCCGTTGTCTTTAATAGCGCGGTGATAATCGGAGTTGATAAAGCTTTTGGTGAATTTGGTAATCCATCCCAACCCGGCTTCGATAGGCGAAGTGGTATCATCTATATCATGTCCGTAAAGGCAGAATCCTTTTTCTAAACGCAGGGTATCGCGGCAGCCGAGACCGCAGGGAAGAATTCCGAATTCTTTTCCGGCTTCAAAAATGGCATCCCACATTTTGCGGGCGTCTTTGTTCCATACATACAATTCGAAACCACCGGCACCGGTGTAACCGGTATTCGAAATAATCACATCGTCAATGCCCGCCATAGAACCGGCAGCAAAAGCGTAATAAGGTATGGTGCTTAAATCTATGGAGGTAAGTTTCTGTAAAGTTTTAATGGCGTTGGGTCCCTGCACAGCCAGCAGACTCATGTCATCGCTCATGTTGATCATTTCTACTCCAAAGGTGTTGTGCTGTTTAATCCAGTTCCAGTCTTTGTCAATATTCGAAGCGTTTACTACCAGGTAATATTCTTTGTCGTTCCAGCGGTAAACAAGCAGGTCATCAACTATGCCGCCTTTATCGTTAGGCAAACAACTGTATTGAATTTTTCCATCCGTCAGTTTAGAGGCATCGTTGCTGGTTACTTTTTGTATCAGGTCGAGCACCTTATCGCCTTTAAGCCTGAACTCGCCCATGTGGCTCACATCAAACACGCCCACGCTGTTGCGTACGGCATTGTGTTCGGCAGTAATAGTGCTGTAGCTGATGGGCATATTGTAGCCGGCAAACTCGGCCATCTTGGCTCCGAGCTGAATATGCAGTTGGGTAAGGGCGGTTTCCTGAACCGGTATTGGAAATGTTGCGTTGGACATGTATAATATTTAGCGGGGCGAATGTAATGCAGATTGGGGAAAATGGAAGCAGGGATGAAAGGAATGACTCATTCTCCCCTCTTGCCCAATTCCCAGATTCTCTTTTCTTTTACTAAATATTTTATCAAAACTCCCCCTCTTTTGATATGTATTCAGAAAGAGCACAATGCCGGAAAATTAAAAATGAGCTGAATTACTCAATAGCGCATCTAAAAAAAGCGCTCGAAAAACTATTGCAAAAATGCGCTCCGCAAGATGTGTATTGCCAGCTCCGCGCAGCCGAAGGCGGTATTAACAAAATAAATAATACACTTTTAAAAGAGGCACTGATTACAGATTTAGCCGTGCGCATTAACCGGTTGCAGGATACCAAACCGCTACCGGCAGAATCTGCTGAAACCCTTGCCGGCATTCAGAAAAAGATGCATAAGGCGCAAACAAAACAGTTGCTTAAATCAGAACTGGTGGTGCGCGGCATAGAAGGACTTTATTTCTTTTTCTTGTTTTTAGACATCAATTTTTTAGAGCCCCTCTTGCAAAACTCCCCCCTGTGGTTTTTATAATTGGTGTATTCAATCACCTATAAAATCTACAGCTTATGCCAATGCCCGACCACATGGGTCTCAGTTTCACCCCGGTAGAAATAACAGACCTGAACACACACTTCGATGCCATTCTTACTATTATGAACGCCAAGAAAACAGTGCAGCTTACGCCTAAAGAGCGGCAGGCCGCCCAAAGTGCCAGCGAAACACGTTTGCCGTATATTCAAACGGCTATTCAAACACAGGCACCGGCTTTTCCTAATCTGCAACCTAATTTTTTGGTATTGGCAGATGCCGATTTGGACTTGAAAGCGTCTTTGCAATTACGCGATTTGGCCACTAAGCGTAACGAAGTAAACGACCGGATGATAGATTTTGCGATGGCCAGCGAGCATTTTGCTTATGAGTACATGCGCGAGTTTTACGAAGTAGCCAAACGTGCTCAGAATAAAAACACACCGGGTGCCGATACAGTGGTTGAAGCCCTTTCGCCTTTATTTGAAGGGCAGGGAGATACTACTGCACCAACTCCAACGCCTTAAATATTCAGTAACAAGCAGATAGAAACAAAATCCGTCAGTAATGGCGGATTTTTTAAGCGCTGTAACAGGCTGTTAGTTCAGTTGTAATGTGAAGTAATGCGCTCTTAATGCAAAGTAACAGGTCTTTAATTTAAAGTAACAGGCTTTGAATGCGATTTAATGAGCTGTGAATGTGAATGGATGCGCTTTATAAATGAACCGGTTTGCTTTTAATGCAAACCAATAAACTATAAAGCTGTTTCAGCATGGTTTTAAACAAAGCCAATAAGCCATTTATGTTATTTAATTCATTCATAAAGTGAACCGGTTGAATTTAAAACAAAATTATTTTGTGTATGAAAAAGCTAACCGTAGAAGAAGCTAAAGATTTAGTAGTTGCAAAAACGGGCCGCACTACAAAAATAAGCGCTATGACAGAGGCATTAAAAGTAGGCGAAGCAATTATTATTAGCCCATCCGACTGGAATAGTAAAAAACCGCCATATACTATCATCAACCGGGTAGCTAAAAAGACGGGTCGCGTTTTCGAAAAAGGTCGCCTGCCTGATGGCAGCGGATGGGGAGTTAAAAGAATAAGTTAAGCTTAGCTTTTATATTCACCACATGAAACTGAAAGAACCTATCACAGCCAAACAAATTGTGGCATGGACCACCTGCGAAATTATTGGCGATGAAAATGCACTGGTTACCGGGCTTAACGAAATTCATAATGTAGAAGAGGGCGACATTACCTTTGTTGACCACGAGAAATATTACGATTTCACGCTCAAATCAAAAGCTACTTTCATTATCCTCAACAAAAAAATGGAGCCGGTGGAAGGTAAGGTGTTGTTCTACACCGAAAAACCTTTTGAGGCTTACAACTATCTGGCACAAAAGTTTAAACCGGAGCTGCGCCCCGAAAAAAATATCGGAGTTACTGCCGCAATCGGAGAGCGGACATTCGTTTATCCTAACGCATTTATCGGTGAGTATGTAACTATCGGCAAAAACTGTGTTATCCATCCCAACGCTACTATTTATGCCTACACACAAATTGGCGATAACGTAATTATACATGCCAACGCCACCATAGGGGGCGATGCTTTTTATTACAAGCGCTATAAAACCCACTACGAAAAAATGCACTGCGCAGGCAAAGTGGTAATTGCCGATGATGTGGAAATTGGCGCGGGTACCACCATAGATGCCGGTGTAAGCAGCGATACTGTAATAGGAAAAGGCACCAAGCTCGATGACCAGGTGCACATTGGCCACGATGTAAAAATTGGCGAGCAGTGCATTATTGCCGCGCAGGTGGGTATTGCGGGCAACACTAAAATAGGCAACCGGGTTACGCTTTACGGCAAAGTAGCGGTCAACAAAAACATCACCATCGGTGACGATACTATAGTCATGGCAACCAGTGCCGTTCCTAATAATTTAGAAGGAGGAAAAACCTACATCGGCTATCCCGCAGTAGAGGCGCGTACATTTGCCAAACAAGTAGCGATAATTAAAAAGCTTCCGGAACTTTGGGAGAAGCTGAAGAATTTGTAGGTGGAAAACCTGTTACTAAAAAACCTAATTCGCGAAACCGAAATCCGAAATAGGAAAATACATTCGCGCGCAGTATAAACCCCCTCTGATTATGCGCAAAAAAATAAAGTCAGCCCTCATCTCTGTTTATTATAAAGATAAACTCGACCTCATTGTAAAAGAACTCGCTAAGCTTGATGTAAAAATTTACAGCACCGGTGGAACGCAAAGCTTTATTGAAGGGCTGGGTGTAAAAGTAACGGCTGTAGAAGACCTTACTTCTTATCCATCTATTTTAGGGGGAAGAGTAAAGACCCTTCACCCGAAAGTTTTCGGAGGTATTTTAGGAAGAAGAGATAACGCCAGCGACCAAAAAGAAATGGCGCAGTACGAAATTCCTGAAATCGATTTAGTGATTGTAGATCTCTATCCGTTTGAAGAAACAGTAAAAGGCGGAGGCAGCGAAGAAGATATTATTGAAAAGATTGACATCGGTGGAATCTCATTGATTCGTGCAGCAGCAAAGAATTTCAATGACACTATTATTGTTTCCACCCGAAACGATTACGAATCATTGCTTGAATTGCTGCAAACAAAAAATGGTGAAAGTGATTTGGCAGACAGAAAAAAGTTTGCAGCTAAAGCCTTTCTGACTTCTTCGCATTACGATACACTTATCTTCAATTACTTCAACAGCGAATTCAAATTCGAAGTATTCAAAAAGAGCGAGTTGAATGCAAAGGTGCTTCGCTATGGCGAAAACCCTCACCAGCGCGGAGTGTTCTACGGCAACCTCGATGAGATTTTTGAAATCCTCAACGGCAAAGAACTTTCATACAACAACTTAGTGGACGTAGATGCTTCAATAAACTTAGTAGCTGAATTTACAGAACCTACTATTGCCATCATCAAACACACCAACAGTTGCGGTTTAGCTTCGAGAGAAAATATTGCAGAGGCTTACAAAGCTGCTTTTGCCTGTGATACTACTTCGGCTTTCGGAGGGGTAATTGCCTCGAACCGTAAAATTGATTTGGCTACCGCCAACGAAATGAATTCGCTTTTCTTCGAAGTGCTCACCGCTCCCGATTATGATGACGATGCACTCGCTGTTTTAAAAAGCAAGAAGAACCGCATATTGATTAAACAGAAAGCAAAAGTAGCTACCACAAAAATCTTCAAGAATCTGTTGAACGGAGTTTTAGAGCAGGATGCCGATACAAAAGCGGAAGGCAAAAACGAATTCAAAGTAGCAACAGCCAAAGCGCCAACCTCAGCAGAAGTTTCTGATTTGGAATTTGCGGTAATTGCCGTTAAGCATTTAAAGAGCAACGGTATTGCACTGGTAAAAAACAAACAGCTCATCGGCAGCAACTGCGGACAAACATCGCGTGTAGATGCTTTGCAGAATGCCGTTCGCAAAGCCAAAGAATTCGGTTTCGATTTAACCGGTGCAGTTATGGCCAGCGATGCATTCTTCCCCTTCCCCGACTGTGTTCAGATTTCGCATGAAGCAGGAGTTACCGCTATCGCTCAACCGGGAGGCAGCATTAAAGACCAGGACTCTATTGATGCCGCCAACAAAAATAACCAGGCCATGGTCATGACCGGTGTAAGACATTTCAAACACTAATAACAATCTCCCAAAACAAAAAAACCTCGTTCAATTTGAACGAGGTTTTTGTTTAATGGCTTTAGGAAGATCTTATCTCACATCCACTCTGAACTCTTTGCTGGCTCCAACTTTTCCGGCAGGATAGTTCTGTCCGGTAGTAAAGGTTGATGAACCTGCTTCGAACGAAATTTTAAAGCGGATATGGTCGAAAGGTCTCAATGTATCAGGAACAAAATAAGTCACCTTATAATCATAACGGTTAACGCGCGGGTCAAGCGCGGTTAAATTTTCAAAGAACAAAGTATCGGGATAAGTAGCGGTGTAACCGGTTGTTTGAAACGAGTCAATATCATACTTCCCTAAAATCCAGTTAATAGGTCTGTCGGTGGTAAATTTAAATTCCATCGGTACAGAGTCGCTTGGGAAATAAAAACTGATAGAAGAATCAGGCTTTACAATCGAAATCGGTTCAAGCGGTTCATTCTCCGCTTTCTTGGTACAACCGTTTATAACAGAAACAAAAAGTGCAACGACAATAACTGATAGAAACAGGATTTTATTCTTCATTGTATTTCAAAGTCCCCTTAAAGGGATTTATGGGTTTATAAATATTTAATCATAAAGTCGGTTACAGTTTTTGCAAGCTTGCCATACGGCTGCCATAGTGGCGTAACCACACTTCCGCTATGCAAAGCTTTCAAAACTGCGCGTTCGTTGCTAAACTCTTTAAATCCAAAATGCCCGAACGATTTACCGATACCTGAATTATTTACTCCACCAAAAGGAAGATTCGGTTGAGAAATATGAACCAAGTTATCGTTAATACAGGTTCCTCCCGCAGAAGTATTGTTTAACCAGAAATCCTGTTTACTTCCTTTAGAACTGAAAATGTAGAGCGCCAAAGGTTTTTCTTTCCCGTTAATCAGATTCAAAACTTCGCTTTCGTTCTTGTAAGCAATTACCGGAAGAATTGGTCCGAAAATTTCTTCTTCCATCACTTTTGAGTCAAGTGCTACATTCGAAAGAATGGTAGGCGAAAAATAGTTATCGCTTTCATCGGTTTGTCCGCCCAGTTCAACTTTCGCTCCGTGGCTTACTGCATCCGTCAACAAATTTTTAATACGGTTAAAATGGCGGTTGTTGATGATGTGGCTAATGTCATTACTCTTCTGAGGATTTTCTCCAAACACCTTTCTGATGTTTGAACTCAGTTTCGAAATAAATTCATCTTTCTTGCTTTCGTGCACCAAAATATAATCAGGAGCAATGCAGGTTTGCCCGCAGTTGATGAGTTTGCCCCAGGTAATTTTTTTCGCAGCCGCATCAATATTGGCAGTCTCATCAATTATTACGGGCGATTTTCCACCTAATTCAAGTGTAACCGAAGTTAAATGGTCAGCGGCAGCATGCATTACTACTTTGCCTACAGCCGGTGAACCGGTAAAGTGAATATGGTCGAATTTTAATTTCAGCAATTCAGTTGAAACAGTATAGTCGCCTTCAATCACTGCCACCTCATTCGGTGCAAAAACTTTCGATAAAACTTCTTTTACTATGGCCGATGTATGTGGTGTAAATTCAGATGGCTTGATGATAACACTACAACCTGCAGCTACCGCAGCTACTAAATGCTGCACCGGCATTTGAAAAGGATAATTCCAGGGAGTAAGCAACAAGGCCATTCCTTTCGGCTCGGAAACAATTTTTGAAGAAGAACCAATAAATAACAGGGGAGTGTCCACTTCCTGTGGAGCCATCCAGTCATCTAAATTGGCAATGGCGTGTTTGCATTCGGCTATGGAGTTATAAATTTCCGCATAACCGGTTTCTACTTTTGGTTTACGTAAGTCGGTATAAACAGCATCTTCAATTTTGGGGCGGAACTCATTGATAGCATCAATTAGTTTTTTTAGCTTGGCTTTGCGCTCTTTAGCAGTAGAATTTTTAATATTCTGTCTGTTTTTTTTCTGAGCATCATAAATGCCAAAAATCTCTTCCAGCTTGGTATTTGGGCTGATGGGAATGTTTTTTACAGAAGGAGCAGTCGCTGTTTCCATACTTTGTAATTTAAGGAAGCTAAAAATAGAAATTATTTCTGCTTGATGAAACGTTTAATCCTCGGTTAAATTATATTCGAACGATGGAACAAAACAACAGCGGTCATTTACAAAAAACGCTTACGCCTATTATGCTTTGGGGACTGGGTGTGGGCTATGTTATTTCAGGCATGTATTTCGGCTGGAATATCGGACTGGATAAAGGCGGAACAATTGGTTTGGGCATTGCCACCGTGTTCATTCTCATTATGTACATCACGTTTTCCCTATCCTACTCTGAGTTGGCTTGTGCTATTCCTAAAGCCGGTGGTGCGTTTGATTATGCAGGCCGTGCGTTTGGCCGCGACATTGGTTTTATTGCCGGTATGGCGCAGTGGATAGAATTTGTTTTTGCGCCTCCTGCAATTGCGCTCGGCATTGGCGCGTATTTTCATTTGCTGTTTCCTGCTATTGATGCCATGGTTTTTGCTATTGTGGCCTATTTCATTTTTACCGGCATCAACATTCTCGGTGTAAAAATTTCAGCCACCTTCGAACTCATCATTACGATTATAGCAGTTGGTGAGTTGAGTTTATTTGCAGCTCTTACACTTCCGCATTTTCAAATGCAGAATTTACAAACCAATCCTTTTCCTCACGGCATTGCAGGAATTTTTGCGGCTATACCTTTTGCCATTTGGTTTTTCCTGGGTATGGAAGGATTAGCCAACGTGGCCGAAGAAACAATCAACCCGCAGAAGAACATCACTAAGGGGTTTATGTATTCTATGATTACACTCGGAATTCTTGCAGCTATGACTTTCTGTGCGGCTGTTGGTGTTGGTGGTTGGGAAAAAGTAGTTTATGATAAAGCCGGAAATGTTTCCGATTCCCCGTTGCCTATGGCCCTCGGTCAAATTACAGGTAACAGCGGAATCATGTATCACATGCTGGTGAGCGTAGGCTTGTTTGGTTTTGTTGCTTCTTTCAATGGTCTGCTGCTTGCTGCAGGAAGAGTTACTTATGAGTTTGGGAAAGTTGGTCAGTTTCCGCGCGTGCTCGGGAAAATTCATCCGCGTTTTAATACCCCACACTGGGCATTGGTATCAAACATGGTGTTGGGCATCATCGCGCTCTTTACCGGAAGAACTGGTGATATTATTACCATCTCAGTTTTTGGAGCTATCTGTCTTTACATTTTTTCCTGCTTGTCAATTTTACGATTGCGCAAAACAGAACCTGATATGCCGCGACCATTTCATGTTCCGTTTTATCCGGTGCTTCCGCTTATTGCGCTAACCATAGCATCGGTGGCGCTGGTTGCAATGACTTATTATAACTTTCAACTGGCAATAATTTATTTTGCAGTAATTGCAGTTGCTTTTGTGCTTTATCGATTATTTAATTCAACCGACAAAAAATAATTTCATTTCAAATATCTCGTAGCATGACAACTAAACAAATTCTCGAGTACGTAAAAAATCATCCATCGCAAAAGGTAAAAGTTGCTGTTACGGATATTGATGGAATACTTCGAGGTAAATACATGAGTGCCGAAAAATTTCTTTCGGTAGTTGATTCCAATTTCGGCTTTTGCGATGTAGTGTTTGGTTGGGATGCAAATGATTTGGCTTATGACAATGCCAGCTACACTGGTTGGCATACCGGCTATCCTGATGCAAAGGCAACTATTGATTTAAGCACTTTCCGGAAAATTCCATGGGAAAACGATGTTCCTTTTTTTCTTGGCGATTTTGTTGATGATAAAAACCAGTCGCTTCCCGTTTGTCCCCGTCAGCTTTTAAAGAAAGTAATTGGCGATGCCGACAAAGCAGGATTCGCGGCTTTCATGTCACAGGAATTTGAATGGTTCAATTTCGAAGAAACTCCGCAAAGTTTACATGATAAAAATTTCAGCAAACTGCAACCGCTGACTCCCGGCATGTTTGGATATTCGATTTTACGAAGCACTTACCGCAATGATTTTTTTAATGCACTTTTCGATGGCATGAAAAACTTCAATGTGCCGCTAGAAGGCTTGCATACCGAAACCGGGCCGGGTGTTTACGAAGCCGCTATAACTTATTCTGCTCCTCTTGAAGCGGCAGACCGTGCAGTTCTTTTTAAAACTGCTGCGAAAGAAATTGCCTACAAACATGGCATCATCGCCACGTTCATGGCAAAGTTCAATGAGAACCTACCCGGTTGCAGCGGACACGTTCACCAAAGTTTGTGGGATAAGAAAGTATCGAAGAATCTTTTTCATGATGAAAAGGACAAAAATAAAATGAGTGAACTCTTCAAAAGTTATTTAGCCGGTCAGCTTTATTGTCTGCCATATATTTTGCCGATGGTTGCGCCTACAATAAATTCTTACAAGCGATTAGTAGAAGGCGCATGGGCACCAACTACAGTAACCTGGAGTGTAGATAACAGAACAGTTGCCTTACGCGCATTACCCGGTGGAAGCAAATCATCCCGCTTGGAAACGCGTGTTGTTGGAAGTGATACAAATCCTTATCTCGCGATGGCTGCATGTTTGGCGGCAGGGTTATACGGAGTAAAGAAAAATCTTAAGCTGAAACAGCCAGCTACACTCGGCAACGGTTATCGTGATGAAAGCAACGGACGTTTCCCTAAAAATTTACACGATGCAACAGTAACCATGCGCGATTCAAAAATTTCGAATGAACTATTTGGAGAAAAATTTGTAAAGCATTTTACCCAAACCCGTGAATGGGAGTGGAAGCAATTTGCAAAGGTTGTTACTGATTGGGAGTTGAAGAGATATTTGGAAATTATTTAAAACATGAATTGCATAAAACAAAAAGTCCCACATTTTTTGCGGGACTTTTTGTTTTATACTTTCTCTGAATCTATTTATGTATATCTTTCAGGTAATGGTCAAGGGCAACTAAAATAGTTGGGGTGTTTCCAAGTGGGGCCATAATGTGAAGTTTCAATCCTTTATCAAGTACTGCATCTGCAGTCGTTTTTCCATATGCACCAATTTTCAATTTCTCCTGTTTAAATTTCGGAAAGCTGTTGAACAATGAGTGAATGCCGCTGGGGCTGAAAAAAATCAGCATATCGTATTCAGATGGCTTTACGGTTTTCAAATCGTTCGGCACAGTGCGATACATCATACCTTCTGCATAATTAAAATTATTGGCAGCCATAAAAGCAGGTATTTCATCTTTTCTTACTTCGGCACATATGTATAAGAAACGAGTAGCATCTCGATGTTTAATCAATAGCGTACGAAGCTCTTTGTTATTATTCATGTCTCCATAAAAAACTTTGCGCTTTCTGTACTGTGTATATTTCTGTAAGTAAAGAGCAATCGCTTCGCTGGTACAAAAGAATTTTGTTTCCTGACTCATTTTTACGCGTAGTTCATCACAGATGCGGAAGAAGTGATCAATAGCATTGCGACTCGTAAAAATAATACCGCTGTAATCGTTTAATGAGATACGTTGTTTTCTGAAATCTTTTCCAGCAACTCCCTCCACCTTAACAAAGGGCGAGAAATTTATTTTCAGTTTATATTTTTCAGCTAAATCAAAGTAGGGCGATTTAGGTCCTTCCGGTTGCGGTTGCGCAATCAGTATATGTTTGATTTTAGTTTTTGGTTCTTTAGAAAGGAGTTCCGCGTAATTCTTTTCGGGGCGGTGAGGAATAATGATTACCGGTTTGGCGGGCTTGGCTAAAAAAGAAGTAGCACTCTTGTCAGGTGATATCACATCAGCCTTTTTCTTTAGAGTGCTACTACTGTTGGATGTTTTGCTGCTTACTATTACACGTTTCGTTTTGCGAGCGGGTTTTTCGGCAGCAGTTTTTTTTGCAGCAATTTTTTTAATTACTTTTTTTTTGCTGCTTTCTTAGCCGCTTTCTTAGCAGGCTTAGCCGCTTTCTTAGCAGCTTTCTTTTTTGTTGCCATGGTTTAGATAATTGTTTTGGTTAACAATTTGATAAATAGAAACATCAACGATATCTCTACAACACAAACGTAAATAAAAAAGTGATACACACTTCTGTACAGCAATTTGTATGCTGTGGATAACGCTCGCCAAATAAAAATTAATG
>CAIYOV010000037.1 GCA_903927935.1 uncultured Bacteroidota bacterium
AAAAATTTACGCAAAGAAGATTTCGATAAAATTGCGGAAGGCGGAGTAGTGCTGGAAGACGGCATTGCCGAGCTGGATGAAATTGCTTACCCGAACCCGAAGAACAAAGCCGAGATAGGCGTACAGATTCACACCGGTAAAAACAGATTCATCCGCAGGTTGTTTGAGGCCACCGGTTATGAAGTAGTGAAACTGGACCGCGTTTATTTTGCCGGACTGACCAAAAAAGATTTACCCCGCGGCCGCTGGAGATTTTTAAGCCAGGAAGAGGTGCGATTGCTGAAGCACTTTATTTAGAAAGCGAAATAGCAAGAGATGTGAGCAAAGAGTAATTGTATTTGCTCACCGATTTATTCCAAACAAAAATTTCGTCTTTACTTTTTAGTATTCTTCCCTCCATTCGCCAGATTATTTTCTCACCAATAATATAGTCGAGGTTGAGCGATGCACCATGTGTTTGAAATCCATTAGGGGTATTGGTGTTTATCATTACCCCGTTTTTATCGCTATAAAATTCGTAACGCGCTGCAACAGCAAATTTGCTTACAGGATTATACCGGATAATAAATACGGGACTATACCAGAGGTTGTATTGAGTGCTGTGTTTTTCTTTTTGTTCCGTGCCGATATCGAAACCCAGGGTTAAGGAAAATGAGCGAACGGGTGAGTAAATTGCATACAAATTGTGGAAGTAGCGCATCTTACGGATGCTGTCGGGATTATCTGTGCCGATGAAAGTGCTGTAGTTGAGCAGCAGTTTTTGGTTTGGTTGAAAAGTAATCTGGGTTCCGAACGAAGGGAGCGAATTTCCTTTTATCCAGTATATTTTCTGCCAGCCGTTTATGACTAATGCAGTAAAAGTCCAACTTGAATTGTGCCGGTAAGTAAGCTTTATTCCCGTTTCTATATACTGAGTGTTTTCGGCTAATATGCTTCTTGAGAGGGTGGCACAATCTTTACTAACGGCACTTTCGAAACCGATGTGCGAGGTAAACACTCCGGCATCTAACCACAGTTCCTTTTTCTTCATCAGCTTGCCGCCAAGGTTGGCTTCGAAAATATGACGCAAGTAAAAAGGTTCAGCTGCAAAATTACTTTGTGCATAGGTGCCGAGCATGGGCGCTATGTTGAACCGGAACCTGTTTTTGGCATAAGCAAATTTGAGATAAACAAGATTTACATTTACCTGGTTGTGGTGTGTGTAGTTATACAGAAAGGCAGGGCGCGTTCCCGATTGGGGTTTGCCGAAATCGTAGCCATAGTAAACATCGACATAACCGGAAAAGGTAAATGGTTTTGTTTGAGTAGAATCCTGAGCATAAGTGATTGAAATAATAAACGAAATAAAAATGGTAAGATGAAATTTTATCATCAGCTCAGATATTTCGCCTAGTAATATTTTATTTCACCCTGTGCAATTCAATCTTGGTAGAAGGCGCAATTTTAATAGGCACAGTTTCTTCTTCTACGTTAGTAAGTTCCAGTCCAAAGTCTTCGGCTGTGGAAAGCGAAATACTTTTAATAAACCGGTAGCCCTTTACAATAAACTGATCGAGCGGAGACAGGGCATCGTCAATGGCAACGCGGGTGTTGAGGATGATGAATTTAAAATCGGCTGGCATGTTGTATTTGCGCAGCGAAGGATAATGCGAAAGCTCGTCTACCTCACCGCTTTTAACCATCTCTTCAACAATTTTATTGAACATCAGGTTTACTTTGTGCTCTACTTTAAAGCCGAAACTGAGGCGCACAAAAAAGATTCTTCGCGGCACTACGGCTTCAACAGCATAAGTGGCTCCAAAAGGTTCGTTCGAAATATCTACATGCACAAACCAGTAGATATCGGCACGTTTAGGCCGCTTGCGGAAAATAGAGTAAATGATATTGGAATCAATATGGCTCTTATCGTTGGCCATGGAAAGATAAACGAGGTTGTTGGCCTCTTTTTGAATGGAATCATCCTGCATCAACTCTTTGAGCGGACCTATGTAATCTTTAATCTCTACAAACTCAATGTGCTTTTTGCGAAGTAACCGCGCCTGGTAAAAAACCCACATACCAAAGAAAAGTATGGAGCCTATCATAAATGTGAACCAACCGCCATGCTGAAACTTTAAAAGGTTGGAAACAAAAAAAGCAGTTTCGATGGTGATGAAAACAATAGGAATACCCCAGATAACAAGCGGGTTTCTGCGCTGTACATACATTAAATAAGTAAGGAGCAAAGTTGTCATGAGCATATTGATGGTAATGGCAAGGCCATAAGCGGCTTCCATATTTCCTGATTCTCTGAACAGAAGTACCACTGCAGTACAACCTAAGAACAAGAACCAGTTGATGCCCGGTATATACATTTGCCCCTGATGTGTAGTGGGATAAATTACTTTCAGGTTAGGCCACAAGCGAAGTTTCATGGCTTCGTTTACCAGCGTAAAGCAACCGGTGATGAGGGCCTGCGATGCAATGATAGTAGCCAATGTTGCAATCGTAATACCTATTGGCAAAAACCAGGCAGGCATCATAGTATAGAAAGTTGACTTGCCTTCTGGCCAGTGTTGCCCGTTGTAGTGTTCAAGTAACATGGCTGACTGGCCGAAGTAACAAAGCAGCAGCATTACAATTACATACATCCAGCTAACGCGGATATTTTGTTTTCCGCAATGCCCCAGGTCTGAATACAATGCTTCCCCTCCGGTGGTGCAAAGAAACACCGCACCAAGCAACCAAAAACCTCCGGGATATTTTATCAGAAGATTCATGGCGTAATATGGATTCAGGGCAGCAATTACCTGCGGATATTTCAATATTTGAATTATGCCGAGTCCCCCAATCATGGTAAACCAAATCAGCATCACCGGTCCGAAAATTCCACCCACCACACGCGTTCCGAATTGCTGAAACACAAACAGGCCTACAAGAATAGCGATCACAATTGGCACCGTAGGAATGCTCGGGTTCAGAATCCGTAAACCTTCAATTGCTGACGAAATAGAAATAGGTGGTGTAATAAATCCATCAGCAATCAGCGAAGCGCAACCGATGATAGCGGGGAAAATTGTCCAGGTTACTTTGTATCTGCGTATCAAAGCGTACAAGGCAAAAATTCCTCCCTCACCTCTGTTATCTGCATTCAATGCCAAGAAGACATATTTGATAGTGGTTACCAGAATCAATGTCCAGAACACACACGATAATCCGCCAAGTACAAGTTCGGGGGAAATAATATGGCTGCTCACAATCGCATTCAGCACATAAATAGGTGAAGTTCCTATGTCGCCAAAAATAATTCCAAGCGTAATAAGTACACCGGCAGTTGACAATTTATGCCCGTGACTACGATAACTTTGCGCCATGTATAATTTCGATTAAGAAGTTATAGATACAGAAAAATGAAAGGTAAGTTTTACAATCGCCTCCGGGAGAAGAATTCATAGAATTATTAAGCGCGCAAAGGTATATTTAAAAGAAGTTCACTTGCATAGAAATACTGATAAATATTTTTTAAGCAGGTCAGAATTCGTTGTATAATTGCCTAACAGACTAATTATGAAAAAATACCTTTCAGAAGTAATCGGAACATTCATCCTGATTTTTGCAGGAACGGGTTGTGTAATCGTGAATCAACAAACAGCCGGTGCGCTTGGTTTGCCGGGCATTGCTGCTGTGTGGGGCCTGGTTATCATCTCTTTGATTTACGCATTTGGCGACATTTCGGGAACGCATCTTAATCCTGCGGTTACTGTTGCTTTTGCCATTGATAAAAGATTTGAATGGAAAGAAGTTCCCGCGTATCTCGGTTCGCAATTATTAGGCGCATTGGCTGCAAGTTTTCTGCTTCATTTTCTTTTCCCCGACAATAAAACTTTAGGAATAACCCAACCAACGGGCAGCGAATTGCAATCGTTTATTTTGGAAGCAGTGATGACTTTTATATTAATGATGGTGATTTTGCGGGTGAGTGTGGGTGCAAAAGAAAAGGGAATTACAGCCGGAATTGCAATTGGCGGGACGGTTTGGTTCCTGGTTTTGTTTGGCGGGCCCATCAGCGGAACAGGGTTGAATCCAACCCGTTCCATTGCTCCGGCAATTGTTACCGGAAATTTTCAAGCCCTCTGGATTTACGTTACAGCCCCGTTTATAGGAGCGATAACAGCTGTTTTGGTTCATAGGGTTCTTCATTCTGAGGCAAAACAGATTGATTAAGTATGTTTTGATTTTTCAGCTATTCCTCTATATTTGCCGTCCTTTTTCGCGAAAGCTGATGGAGGTGTTGTTTATATAAGTGAAAAAGCTATAGCATCATTATAAATATTTGAATTGTGAAGGGGTTAAGGGAATTTGAGGTTCCGTATGTTGGTCTAAAGTTAGGAGTTCACAAGTTTGAGTTCGATATAGATGCGAAGTTTTTTAAGCATTTTGAAGAATCCTTAATTAAGGATTGCAAAGTGAAGGTGAAGTTGGATTTCGAAAAAAAGGAAACGTTCTTTATTCTCAATTTTTTCATTGACGGAACCGTGAATGTAGAATGCGATCGGTGCCTGATTCCTTTTGATAAAGGAATTTTTGGCGATTATACCAGCTATATCAAATTTGCCGAAGATCCGGCAAAGATGAATGATGAGCCGGATGTAATTTATATAGGCCGCGAACAAACGGTGATTGACCTTTCGCAATTGATTTATGAATATGTAAACCTATGTTTGCCAATTCAGAAAATGGGATGCGAAAAGCCGGGAGAGGAACCTCAGTGTGATAAAGAAATGCTGAAATACCTTACAGCTGAAGAGAAAAAAGAAACCAATGAAGAAGACCCGCGTTGGGCAGCTCTAAAGAATCTGAAGAATTAAAAATATATACAAACAATAATCAATCAATAATTAAAAATCAGAACTCATGCCAAATCCAAAACATAGAATCTCGAAACAAAGAAGAGATAAAAGAAGAACCCACTACAAGGCAGTAGCACCAACAACCGGTGTTGACCAGACAACAGGCGAGGCGCATTTGATGCACCGTGCTCACTGGAGCGAAGATAAATTAGTTTACCGCGGTAAAGTAGTGTTGGAGAAGACCAAGAAGTAATCCCGAGAGGAAATAATATTTTTTTCCCCCATTGGTTTCGGCTGGTGGGGGTTTTTAGTTTTAATACGAAATGGAAATAAGGAAAGGAACAGGTGATGATTTTATCGGAAACATACAGGCATAAAATTAAAGAAGCATTGACACTTGCCTTGCCCATAATTGCGGGGCAATTGGGGCAGGTATTGATGGGCTTTTTTGATACGGTGCAGATTGGTGGGCTCGGTCATGAGTATATCGCTGCTTCGGGTTTTGCCAATGGCATCTACTGGATGACCATTCTTGCGGGCATGGGAATTTTGTTTGCGGTTTCTCCATTAGTAAGTGAAGCCTTTGGCGAAAACAAAGGATATAAAAGCATTGGCGTTTTGATTTCGAGTTTGGCGGTATCACTCGTGCTTACCGTTGTATTTATGATTATGATTTGGGTAATTGCTGCGAACCTTTCTATTTTCAAACACAGTGAAACAGATAACGTTCTGGGAGGTAAATTTCTTCATCTGGTAAATTATTCCACCGGTTTTATTTTCTTTTTCATGGCGGCTAAACAATTTTTAGATGGCATGGGCAGAACGCAAATTGGAATGTACATTACCGTTGCCGGACTTGCACTGAATTGTTTTTTGAACTGGGTTTTGATATACGGCAGATTCGGTTTGCCGCAAATGGGAATTGAGGGTGCTGCTATTGCCAACGGAGTTTCTCGTCTAGCTATGACTATTGCGATTCTCATTTATATCTGGCGCGATGAGCAGGTTCGTGAATTACGGAAAGAATTTATAAAGCATATCGATGCAAGTTTGAGTTATGTAAAACCGATTCTGATTATTGGAATTCCTGCGGGCTTGCAGTTTTTTTGGGAAGTGGCTGCATTTAATGCCGGACAAATTATGAGCGGCTGGATAAGCACAGAGGCTGAGGCAGCGCATATGATTTCGATTGGTCTTGCCTCTATTACGTTTATGGTACTCACCGGGATATCTGCAGCAGGTACTATTATGATTGGTTATTCATTCGGTGCCAGAGATAAAGAAGGAATCCGAATTGCCGGCAACACCGTTTTTCTTCTTACACTGCTTATTGAATTGGTGTTTGCCGTTTTCTTTTTCAGTTGCCATGCCATACTGCCTAAACTTTATACTGACAATGCAGAAGTAATTTCAATTGCATCCTCAATGTTATTCTTCGCAGCGGTGTTTCAAATCAGCGATGGATTGCAGGCGGTAGCCTCGGGGGTGTTGCGCGGAATGCAGGATGTAAAATATCCTGCAGCAATTGCATTTGTTTCGTATTGGTTAGTGATGATTCCGAGTTGCTATTTTCTTGCTTTTTATTTCAATTATGGCTTGAAAGGAATATGGATTGGGTTTATAATCGGATTAACCGTAGCTGCTGTTTTACAAATAGCGCGATATAAATATGTATTGAAGAAATTACAATTCAATCCGTAACACCTCGAAAACAAAAAGGCAACTCGCATGAGTT
>CAIYOV010000038.1 GCA_903927935.1 uncultured Bacteroidota bacterium
ATGGGCCACGCATTCTCGACCTCCCGGACCGTCTGGATCAGGGCCGTCTTGGAGAACTGCGCCGCCTCCGCCAGGTGCGGCACGTGGTGGCCCCGACGCCCCCCTGGGGCTGGAGGGGCGGGGGTACACATTACCAACTACCAGGGAGGCACCGAAGCCCCAGCGTACGTTTTTTATTTACACAAAGCCACAGGAATTAATTTTGCATGTTGTGGCCGATCACAGGGATAACCACGGCCATTTTGGCTACACAAATCACAGCTCAAGCGTGATTCCTAATTTCCATGGAACTAAATGTGGAAGAAAAAAAACAGCAGCCACGTTTAGACTTTTAACGTACGGGTTATCTGGGAAAACGCATGTACCACCGGAACAGAAATACCAACCCAAACTTCCGAACAAAGCTTCTACGTGTGCTGACAGACTTCCCCCCTGACCTAAATCCTGATTGACATCCAGTGTTCCAATCAATTTTCCTTCGGTTAAATCATAAACCATATTCAGATTACCAAAAGGAGTTGCAATATTTTTAACCTGTACTTTTTGGTCATCAATTTTAATATCGCCATAAACTGTGTTGCGGATTCTGCCGGAGGCTCCTTCGCTGCCAATCAAGTCTCCATCAAAATAATATTTGCACCAGGAAGACGAACCGGTAGGCGCTATTCGTCCGAATATATTGGTGAACTTCTGAGAACCACTTTTTGTGATGTTGTATGTTTGGCCCGGTATAGTATTGATAGCAATAGAATCAGTGGTTTTGTATAGTTTCACATCATGCGAAAATACACCGTCTTCACTCACTGTGCCTTCAGCAGTAATGGAACCGTTGGCAAAAGTCATTTTGCCTTTGCTGAAATTAAGTTTAACACCGCTTGTAGTAAATCCGAAACCAAAAGATTCGAGCTTTGATGAAAGTGATCCACCGGTTTTATTAATAACAAATGAAGTCGGCTGAACACTTACCAATGGAACTTTCAAATCTACCATACCAGGTATGCTGATGTAATCGTTGTAAACCCCAATTATACCATTGTTAATATAATATGTAGCGAGATTGAACAGCGTTCTGTTTTGACTTTTAATTTTATACTCTTTTGTTCCATCACTTTTCAGTTTAATGCTTTCGAGTTTTAAATCGCTGCCACCCTGCATGCCCGGGATGTTTTTCATTACAGCTCCATAACCTGATGCATCTGCATTTACATTCAATTGCCAATGACCGCTGTTGTAACCAAACTGCGATGGCCCGTTGACTGTAACCGGTATAACGCCCAGCATGGTCATGCTGTTTAAATCGAACGTATTCGTGGTAGCATAACTCAGCTTATCTTTTTCAACCTTGATGTTTTTAAATGGAATGTTCATACCCTCCATTTCAAGATTGCCTTTTTGCATATTAAATCCGGTGGCATTGAAAGTCCAGTCGGTGCTGGTTAACTTCCAGTTTTCGAGATTCAGAGAAACTTTTGCTGAACCGGCTACCGGTTCGATACTGCTTTGATGAACTTTGAGACTACCAATGTTTACACTCACATTCGGATTGCCGAGTGTAGGAATAACAGCTTTAATAGTGGTATTAAAATCAAGCACATCGTTCTTCAAATATGAATTGTCGGCACCTGCTTCAGCAGTTAA
>CAIYOV010000039.1 GCA_903927935.1 uncultured Bacteroidota bacterium
GAAGAAGAATCGTTGCCCGAATTAACGGCATGGATTGAGCGTGTGATGAGCGCGAACAGGTTCAGCTACGAGATTTTATTGATTGATGATGGAAGCAAAGACAAAAGTTGGGATGTAATTGAAAGTCTTTCGTTACAAAATCCTGACATTAAAGGAATTCGATTTAGAAGAAATTATGGTAAAAGTGCCGGCTTGCAGGTCGGTTTTTCACACGCACAAGGCGATGTGGTAATTACCATGGATGCAGATTTGCAGGATTCACCGGATGAAATTCCTGCGCTGTATAATATGATTACCGAAGAGAATTTTGATTTGGTAAGTGGTTGGAAGCAAAAACGATTCGACCCGGTTACGAAAACAATTCCCACTAAAATTTATAATGCGACTGCTCGAGCAATGACAGGCATTAAACTGCATGATATGAATTGCGGTTTGAAAGCGTATAAGAACGAAGTAGTAAAAAGCGTGGAAATTTACGGAGAGATGCACCGGTATATTCCGGTATTAGCTAAGAAAGCAGGATTCTCAAACATCGGAGAAAAAGTAGTGTACCATCAGGCGCGCAAATACGGGCAAACTAAATTTGGAATGGAAAGATTTCTTTATGGTTTCCTCGATTTACTTTCAGTTTCATTTATGACTCGCTTTGCTAATCGACCGATGCATATTTTTGGGGGATTGGGAGTGTTGAGTTTCTTTATTGGCTTTTGCATCATTACCTACCTCACTATTGCAAAATTTGCTTTTGAACAATACAGGATGACGGAACGCCCTATTTTTTACATTTCACTGGTTTCAATCATTGTTGGAGTTCAGCTTTTCGTAGCAGGTTTTCTTGGTGAACTTGTTTCGCGTAAAGCGGCAGACAGAAATCAATATGATATTTCGAAGTATCTGAATATCGGAAAATGAAAGTCATAATCCTCGGTAGCGCACATCCCCTCCGCGGTGGTTTAGCTTCTTACAACGAACGTTTGGGTCGCGAGTTTATTCGTCAAGGACATAGCGTTCAGATTTACACTTTCAGTTTACAGTATCCCAAATTTTTATTCCCCGGCACTTCGCAATACAGCGAAGCAGCCGCACCTGACGATTTATACATTCATGTAAAAGTAAATTCTGTCAATCCTTTTAACTGGTATAAGGTAGGGAAGGAGATTGCGAAGTTGAATGCTGATTTGATGATTGTAAAATTCTGGCTTCCGTTTATGGGACCTTGTCTCGGAAAAATTTCACGCATTGTAAAGAAGAATGGAAGGACAAAAGTCATTTCTATTCTTGACAATATCATTCCTCACGAAAAGAGAATCGGAGATTTTGTCCTTGCAAAATATTTTGTAAATAGTGTGGATGGTTTTATTGCTATGAGCGAATCGGTGTTGACGGATTTGAAAAAGTTTGATGATCAGAAACCAACGGCATTTTCTCCGCATCCATTGTTCGATAATTTTGGCGAAGCCATAACAAAAACCGAAGCCTACGAAAAGCTCGGACTTGCTATCAACGAAGAATACATCCTCTTTTTTGGATTTATCCGCGATTACAAAGGGTTGGATTTGCTATTAAAGGCAATGGCAGATGAACGCGTGCGGAATCTGAATATGAAATTGATTGTTGCCGGAGAATTTTATACTGATTCAAAACCTTATGCGGAAATGATCCAGCAACTAGGCATTCGTGATAAGTTGATTTTGAAAAC
>CAIYOV010000040.1 GCA_903927935.1 uncultured Bacteroidota bacterium
CTTCGGTAACATAAATCAAAAACAAGCTCTATAGCAATCTAATATCTACTTCACGTTTTCTAAGGTTTGCAAAGGTAATTTTTAGGGCTTTTTTATTCAATTAAAATTTAAGTATCGATCTATCCTCTACTTTGGGTTGTAATTTGTTTTTCTGTCGGAAACGTAGTGTTACGACAATCTGAAACAGCATGACCTACGTTTAGTTTTTAAAATTATTTTTTCATCAGGATTTAGGTTTTCTTTTAAAGAATAAAATACCGAATCCGTAAAACAAAGTTGCCTATAAGCCACCTCTACGTTTTTTTAACCATAAAACGTAACCATATGCGCACTCAACTAATGAGCGATCAGGAATTGGTAGACCAGTACCTCGCAGGCAACGAGCTTGCCCTTGAAAGATTAATCATCCGTCACAAGGACAAGATTTACACATCCATCTACCTAATGGTAAAGGATAGTTATCTCGCTGAAGATATTTTTCAGGAGACTTACATCAAAGCCATTGACTACCTCCGCAGAGGAAAGTATAACGAGGAAGGCAAATTTGCCCCTTGGGTGGCGCGCATTGCTTACAATTTATGCATTGACCATTTCCGTAAGCTAAAACGCACTCCGGGAATCGTTACCAGCGAGGGTGATGATATTTTCAGATATATGAAGTTTGAAGAGACTCCGCATGAGGAGCATGTTCATCTTCAAAAGTTTGAAACCAAACTGAAAGATTTGATTGAGCAACTTCCTGAAGAGCAGAAAGAGGTAGTGATACTTCGTCACTTCTTTAACTTCAGTTTTAAAGAAGTTTCTGATTACACAAAATCACCGATGAATACCTGCTTAGGAAGAATGCGTTACGCACTGATAAACCTGAGAAGATTGATGGAAGAAAATCAGGTGGTAATGCGTTGAGATTAAAGAAGACCTTGTCGTTGATTGATCCGTCCCGAAATATCGGGGCGGATTTTTTTATTACTCAAACTCCAGCATCACCTGGTTCTTTTCTACAGGGTTACGGAGTTGCACACTCACCTTTTTGATTTTTCCATCGCGGGGTGACTTGATTACATTTTCCATTTTCATGGCTTCAAGAATTAAAAGAGTGTCCCCTTTTTTTACTTCATCACCAACGTTCACCGAAACATTAATGATAAGCCCGGGCATAGGCGCTTTAATGGATTGAATTGCTGAAGATGACTTTGCGCTGATACCAAGTTGTTGAAGAAGTAAATCGTTTTTGTCTTTTATAGATATTTCGTAGTCGTTGCCGTTCACATTAAGCACCATTGTTTTTTCTTCGGCATTAAAACTGATGAGCGTGGCGTTATAACTTTTGTTGTCTTTGATAATGTGAAAAGTGTTCTCGTGCACTTCAATCAAATCCCATTCAACAGCAGTTCCGTTTAGGTTTGTGCCTTCTACTGTAAATTCTTTTTTACCGTTGATAGTTGCTTTTATCATGTAGCAAGTTTAGGAAAGAAATCTTTTGATGTCAACTTCTTTAATTAATGGCTTTTGCTGTAGAAGATGTTCTGTAAAATGTTGGGCGAAAAAAGGAGCCAGCGAAATTCCCTTAGTGCCCATGCCGTTGAAAATTCCAACGTTCCGAAATTCGGGATGAAAACCAATAAAAGGTCTCCGGTCTTTTACTGTAGGTCGTATCGCAGCTTTTTGATCAACAATTTCAAAGGGAGCACTTAAAACCGTTGAGAGATTACCGAGTATTTCGTTCCTGCCTATTTCGCTGGGCTGGTCATCATCATAATGCCAGGCGTGTGTGGCTCCTATGTAATAGAGATCTTTTTCGGGTAGGGGAACGATACCGGCTTCGCCAATTATCACTTTATCGGAATAAAAATTCTCGATACGCAAAATCAGGCATTCGCCTTTTGCAAGTTGAAAAGGAAAAAATTTGAAATAGGGATTTTGAATGGCATTCGCGCCTTCGCTAAAAATTATTTTCCGAGCCTTAATACCTTTATACGATACAATATCTCCTTCCACATTCAGGTCGCTGAAAGAAAAATCTTCTTCGCGCAAAGCTTCTTTCTCTTTTAGAAGGTTTCGGTATAGGGACAAAAATTTATCGGCATGCAATCTGCTTCCGCCATTTATTTCGAAGCCGCCAAAATCGTTTTTTACTTTCTGCTTATCGAGATAGATAATGTTTTCGTTTTTCAGATAGGCTGTGTATCCTGCGGAAGCACATCGGGCACTCCAGTCGTTCTGAGTTTTTATCGAATCGAAAAGTTTGAAGATGGTAACCGGATGATAAAATTCTTCTTTCAAAAGTTTTTCAAGCCCGCGATAGGTTTCTTCCGCAAATGGAATCATATCATCAGCAAGCCAGGTTTTTACAAATCTCCTTCCCGTAATGGGATTGGTCATGCCCGAAGCGATGTTGCTAGACGAAGATGGATTGAGTTTATCAATCACTAGAACTTTCTGATTCGCTTTCATGAGAAACCACGAAAGCATGGAACCGGCAATGCCCTGTCCGACTATTATATAATCATACACGTGCCGAAAATAAAAGTTCTGTCTAGACAGTTACCAGCGAATGAGCAAAGTCATTTATCTGAAATACGACAAGTCCTTTTTCTCTTTTTTAGGCGGCTCAGATGGCGGATTGAAATCGTTGTTGTCGTTATTAGAAGCAACCGCTTTCTGAATTCTCTTTCTGAAATAGATAAAAAGAAAAACCTCGAACATAATAGCAAACGGCTCAAACATCATAGCCGATTTTATTCCCTGCTCGTCCTTCAATGCATCCATACCAAAGAAGTTCAGGAAGATAAATGCGAAAGAAAACATCATCAGAAAAAATGCTGCGAGGTAGTTTAATACATAAGGCCATGGAGAAATGCCACGCTCACGCGCCATGCGGTGTAACTGGTAGCAGAAGAGAATCACTAACACTATATCTATCATAAAACGCTTTTTAGTTCCTGTTGAATTTTTTTCGGCAATCCGCGCACTACTTCTTCATAACTGTGGTCAATCATCCAGAGCAATTCTTTGCGGGGAATACTTCCGGTGTCAAAGTAAACACTATTCCACATCTTTTTGTTCATGTGGTATCCGGGAATTACATCGCTGTATTTCTCCCGATACTCTTCCGCCAGCTCTGCATTCATCTTTAAGTTAATCCGCAAAGGGTGGGTTGATAAGCTTGTAAGAAGAAAAATTTTTCCCATCACCTTGAATACCAGCACATCTTCATCAAACGGAAACTCTTCGGTTACTCCTCTTTTAGCAAGGCAGTAGTCCCTTACTTCTTCAATGTTCATTGCCCCTTGTTCATGATTTTGTCGGAAAAAGATGAGAAATCTTTTAACGATTTTTCGAGATACTTCTTCCTGTCCTCCGGCAAATTCAACTCCTGCAGCGGATTAAAGTTCTTATCTACAAATTCAAACGTGGGTTCGCTGCCGTTATTGCTTACCGGTGCATACATCCAGTTGCCTGCGCGCTGCACAAAACGTTTGTTGCCTTCAATAAACGCCACCTGATTGTATTTATACTTCTGCATGGTCTGCTCCTCGTTGTTATACCAAAAGCTTTGCATTACCGGTAAGTTGTTTTCGGTTTCGCGGAGCAGCGTTCCGCCTTCGTTATCTAATCCGCAGCTGTTTAATATTTCGTGATGCATAAAACGCGAGCTTACGTTGTAAGTTTTTGTTTCGGGCTTCCGGTTTTCGTGGTCGAGCCAGAAGAGGGGAACTTTGTTTCCGCCATCGGTTACATTGCTGAAATGATACTGCCAGCCCTGGTCGCCAAAGTTATCGCCATGGTCGCTGCAGAAAACGATGAGGTTATCTTTTCCATCGTGCATTTCGCGGCAAAAGTTGTTTACGTCATCGCGAATCAGTTTCCAGGCCAGTTGTTGTTTCCTTCGCAGCAAATCTAAATCTGCCTGCTTCACTACTCCTTTATCGTTCTTCAAAAAACTTTGCGACAGAAAATGAAAAAGGATTTTCCACTCGTGAATTTTGCCGAGCAGCGATTTGTTCATGAGCGTAAACGTATCGGCAATGTGATACGGATAGTGCGTTTCCATCAGGTTGATGAACATAAACACGCCCTGACCCTTCGCATTGTTTTCTTCAATCAGTTGTTTGGCTTTGGCAAACGAATCGTGCGAGGTCTTCTGCGCCCAGATGATGCCCTGACGCAAGTCTTCGCTGGCTTTATCAAAAAATTTATCCTTTGGCTTCAAAATCATTTTGCGCACGCGCGGACGGTTGAGCGCCAGCACGGTTTGCAAAAGCCAGCGGTGCTTGGTGGGCGTAAACTGCCAGGTTTTATGCACCTCGTCAAAGTCTTTGCTTACATTAAAAATATCGGTGGTTACGCTGTTGGCGGTAACCATTATGGGGCGGTAGCTGGCGGTTTTAAGTTTTGCGGCCAGCGAAGGCACGTCATCCTGAAACCAGCGGCTTTGCGAAGTGGTGCCGTGCTGGTGCGGCATCATGCCGGTGAACATACTGGTGGTAGCGGGCAGGGTCCAGCAGGCGGCTGAGCGGGCGTTGCTGAACTGGATGCCGTTGTTTTCGAGATACGGAATTCCCGGACCTTCATCGCGGTAGACGGCATCGTAGCGCAGACTGTCGGCTACTATTAAAATTACGTTACGGGGTTTTGCCACTTGCTGATTTTATTCGGGGGGGCGAATGTAGGTGTAATAAACGAAAAGTAAAGGGGGAAATGGAGAATTTTACTAGCGAAAATTACGTAAAGTGGAGAGGTTCTCTGGCCAATAGATTTGATTGGGAGGCTGACACGCTAAATCGGGAGCGAAACACAAGCGATCTGAAGCAAAACACATCTCATCTGGAGCGTGACACATGTCATCCTGGCAGCGAGAGGTGTAATCCTGACGCAATCACTTTCAATCCGGAGCGAATCACTTTCGATTTTGGGGTTGACACATGCGATTTTGAGCGAATCACTTTCAATCCGGAGGGCAACACTTGTCATCTGGAGCGAAACACTTTTGATTTGGAGGGTGACACTTTGGGTTTTGGGGGCGAGAGACTTCATTTTGAGGGGTTGAAATGAGGTTTTTTGATGGGAAATGGAGATTTTTATGGCTTTTGGCTTGTTTTATTGTATTGTTCTTTTGGCTAAAAATCACAAGGCCGATGGGAAATACAAAGTCCGCAGTTAGGGGACTGCGGACTAAGGTTGTTGAGAAGCAATTTTAGAGTTTTACTAAAGAAACCGGAAGTTCGGTGATTTTGCCTTCTATGATTGATACGTTTGGAATGGTTAGGGTTTGGTAGCCTTTTAGTTCGAAGGTGAGGGTGTAAACACCGGGTTTTAAACTTAAGAAACGGAATTTGCCTGTTTTGCCGCTTTTGGTAACAGCACCTGTTTCGACTACGGTTGCTTTTACGGTGTAAAGCGGAGTTGAAGTAATGGAATCTATTATTAAACCGCGAACGGATATGTGGCGAACACCAATGTCGAGGACTTTGCGCCAGGTTAGGTAGTTGGTATAGAAGTCGTGTTGGGTAACGCGATAGGTTGCCATGAAATGGTCCCACCATTTGAGGGTTGTCATCATGGCGGTGATGCCTACACTAACGTTGGTGGTGGCAGTGTGGTGCTGGCCCTGCGCGTTGCGCGGAGCGGCATCGGCACCTTCGAATGTTTGAATAGCCGTTGCGAAGCCGGTAAGCATGAGCGCAGTGACATTGTAACCAAGAAGGGGAGTTGAATTGTCGTTGCCATTTTGAAGAACGAGATGAGCGAATGAGGCTGCATCAACATCTTTCATGCTTTCGATGGCGGGTGCATGTTTGTTCATTTGTCCGTAAAGTGTGTGGTTGTTGTTATCGAGCGCAAAACTACAGAGCGCCTGTGCGATTACATCGGCCTGATCGGCCATGTTATGTTTGGCTTCCTGTTTTGTGATAGCCTCGCCACCGGAGGAGGTTGCCTGCTGCGCCTCATCGGCTTTTTCGATGTCGGAGAGGTTAGTTTCGAGCAGGGTTCGCTTAGCCACTGCGTTTGGGTTGCCGCTGATGATGGCATCGCTGTCGGTATCGTTAAGCCCTTCGAGCACTGCCACACCCATGTTGAGTTTACGAGTTTGTGTGTCTTTCATGTTGTTTGATTTATGGTTAATGAATAATTAATAACAACGTTGCTATAAACTACCTGCTAAACATTTTTTACAAACACTGCTGAACCGCTTTTGATTGGGTAGACCAATCAATATCTCTGAGTTCAGTAAACAAATAACCTCTGTTAACGGAAACGAAAATAAGGGGCGAGATGGTTTTGATAAAATTTTTGGAGACGATTTTGGTCAGGGAAAAAAGTGTGTTTTGGTAATGTTTGGAAGTATTGCCTCATCCGCCCTTCGGGCACCTTCTCCATTAAAATGGAGAAGGGAAGGAATGAATACAGATTTGTTGTTGGTCAGCGACCAAGAATAGCAGAGCAAGAAGGCACAAGAACACCCGACAAGGGCTTGGCTTTATACTTTCGCCAGTGGGGTTTTACTCCTTTTACATTATTATTGTATTGAAAACCTGCCAGAATAAAATAACCAACATGAAAAACATAATAACAATAGCAATATTAATTATGATTAGCAGCATTGCTTTGGCGCAAATAGCAGAATGCCCCCAACGATTAGATAGAAAAGGTAAAGTGAAAATATATTATGCATTACCGACCGAATGGAAATTTTATTTTGATATAGATAAAAACCTGAAAGGCGAACCCTTTGGCGCTAATGCCAGATTTCTAGATGTACTTAAAGATAATGAACCAGCCGACAAACATTATTATGAAGTTGTTCACTATAAAGATGGATACAAGGAAGGTGAGTTTCAAATATTCTGGGCGCCTACTGTTGAATTCAACTATTCTACTCTTCTTTTAGAGGGGAATTATATTAAAGGGAAATTGGATGGGTTGGTAAAAATGCATGATGGCAACAAAGCGAATGAAGTTGTTTCAACTTTTAGTTACAAAAATGGCATCTTGGATGGAGAGGTAAAAACACCGGCTGGTACAGGTATTTATGAAAATGGTCTTTTAAAGCAATTAAAGTTAAATAGTGCGTATACGAATAATAGTACCATTAACCCTGCCACAACTAATAGGACATCAAGTGCAGCTTACTCTATGCAAAATAATAGCGGAAGTAATTCTAACAACATAGCACAAAAAAATACTACAAATAATATTACAAGAATTAATGAGCAAATGGATGAGCCCCCAGTCGAAAAGCTAGTGCATAATAGCTCTGATTTGGTCCCAGGATATGAAGAAAAAATGCATTATTTGGCTATTATAAGCATACAAAATGGATCAGCCGTACTTGATGATTCTTGGGCTATGAAAGTGGCAAAAGAAAACATTGATTGGTTATTGAATAATGGGCTGATTACAAAAGAAAAGGCAGATGTATATCTGATTGAAACTAAGAAAATCGTTGATGAAAGGCTAAAAGCTAAAGGGTTACCAATATCCACTTTTCCTGTACCAGAGTCACCTTGGGAAAACGATGAACCTTGGA
>CAIYOV010000041.1 GCA_903927935.1 uncultured Bacteroidota bacterium
CAGACTATCTTTAAAATTTTACAGACCACTTTTTTATTTTTACAAACCATCTTTTTATTTTTACATTGTATTCCTAGATGGCTTTTTGCATCATTTTTAGCCAAAACGGGGCTTTTTGGCAGGCATAAACTAAAAGAGCCACCCTTTCGGATGGCTCCTGCGCACATTATTACCACCAAATTTTAAACCACCGTTAAAACCGCATTGCTGTTAACCACCCCGCTTGCCAAAACGGTAATATCGTTTTGTAGGGTGGTGTAACCCGTTAGCTTAAACTCTAATTTATAAATACCCGCAGGTATGCTTACAAAATGAAAGTTGCCGTAAGCGTTGGTCGTGGTGGTTATGTCTAACCCTATAATTTTAACGGCAACCCCCTTTAGCGGGCTGCCGTTGGCGGCATCGGTAGCTTTGCCTTTTACATTAATATCAGGGTCGGGCCCGGGGCCTTCGGGTAAGTTAAATGTGTTAAGCATAACCGGGTCGCCATAGTAAACCACCTTGCTAAGCCTGTTTATTTTTTGCGCAAAACCATAGGTTGTGTTGTATTGGGTAATACGTTTCTTTGTGGCTTCGGGGCTTTCCTGTATAAAGGTATTCTGGGCGGTGTCTTTGCCTGCCAGCGAATCATGTATAGTTAGTATTTCGTCAATTTGCGGCTGGGTGCAGCCATGGGCCAGCAGTTCGGCTTTGTAACCCGGCACCTCGCTTTGGGTGTGCAGGTTTTTTAAAAAGGTAATCATGCGTGGCTGATTGTTGGCCGCTTCATCGTAGTTATTTAAACCAAATTTGTTTTTAATGGCGGGGCTGCTTTCAAAAGCCCCCTCAATGTAATACTTCATTTCGATATACTTTTTGCGGCCGCGCCCCATCTGCTCCAGCACCTCGGCAGTTTCCGACATCTGCTGGTCGGTGCGGGTTTCGTCTGTTTCCACACCTTCACTGGTTTCAATAGAGGTAAGCCAGTCGGCAGCATAAGGGTCGTCAACACTTACGTCCAGCGCCACGAAAGGCGCTTTGTGGTCTAAAAAAAGTTGTCTCATTGTTCTTCCCGATTCGAACATGTCTGGGTCGGGCACCCCGAAGGCTCTCTCTAACATAGGATGTGTTTTAGTTTATGAAATTGGTTTTAGAATAAACATCTGAACAGAAAACGATAACCGGTTTTAAGCATCGACATGAATCATAAAAGCACTAAAAGCAAAATCGCACGAGTGTGTCCTTGGGGCTAATGTAAAACAGGTATTTGAAAAAAAAGAATTTTCGAAAAAGTTTTTTTGGAGGGAGAATTTGAATGAAAATGGGATTGCCAGTTAGGTTTTATTCAAATAAATTAGCGAATCCGTTTCTTTTCTTTTACATTTATTTACATTCGCGCCTCTTATTTTTAACACACAATAAGGATATTATGCTAAAACACTTTACTCCCTGCCGGTTAGCGTTAGCTATTTTACTTAGCTTTTTTTCGTTTCAAAATGCGCACGCTACCCATATTATGGGTTCCGATATTTCTTTCCGCTGTTTGGGCGGTAATAATTACGAAGTGGTAGTGGCTGTTTACCGCGATTGCAGCGGTGTGGCGGTTCCTTCTTCTATTACGGTAAACGTTAATTCTAGCTGTGGCACCTCTACCGTTACCTGCGCGCAGGACCCTGCCACCAGCAGTATTGAAGTTTCGCAGCTTTGCCCAACGGCACTTTCAACCTGCGCGGGCGGAAGCTTACCCGGTGTTCAGCTTTATACCTATGTAGGTAATATTACCATTCAGCCGGGTTGCGGTTTGTATACTTTCAGTTATAACGACTGTTGCCGGAATACCTCCAGTAACTTAGTGGATAATGCACCACCCAGTTTAGGTTTTTATGTAAAAGCCACGCTCAACAGCGATTTGGTAACCTGCGATGCAGCCCCCACCTTTACTTCCTTACCGGTTCCTTATTTCTGTGTCAACCAACCTGTCAATTATTCGCATGGCTCTATAGATACCGATGGCGATTCGCTGGTATACACCCTTATTGCACCTCTCGATCAGGCAGGTTTAGGTCTTTTGTATCAGGGAGTTTATTCGGCAGCCAGCCCGCTGCCAACCGCTTCGGGTTTTAACTTTGACCCTGCCAGCGGACAAATGACTTTTACGCCTACTCAACAAGGGGTTTATGTAGTAGATGTTTTGGTAACTGAATACAGAAACGGAGTGGTGATAGGAACCACTATGCGCGATATACAGATTGTAATTATTAACTGCAATAACAACGCTCCTACTATTAATAACTGCTTTACCAATGCTAATGTTACCGGTGCAGTGGTTAAAGATTGTAATTCGCTCGGTGTTTGTCCCGGCACCACTGTAACATTCACCATTGGTGGCCGCGATGCAGACGGGCAGCCGATTACGGTTACCTCTAACATTGCTAACTCTATCCCCGGTGCTACACTTACCACCACCACCGTTGGCGGACCTGACTCTATACTAACCACTTTTAGCTGGACGCCTTCTCCTCTAGATACTGGCTTCCGGTACTTTACAGTTCAGTTTGAAGACAACGCATGTCCTATTACCGGCTTACAGTTATTTACTTACGACATCACTATTTTTGAGGGAACCGATGCCGGTCCTAACCGCTATTATTGCACCGGTGGAGGCCCCGTAGAAGTAGATGTGTTTGGCGGAACTCATTTCAGTTGGTCAACCACCACCGGAATGGTGAGTGCCACACCGGACAGTAATGTGGTTTTTCTTGCACCATCAGCTACTACTACTTATATTATACAAAGCGATTTGCAGGGCGGATGTAAAGATAAAGACACGGTTACGGTCTTCAATGTGCCTTCGTACACGCTAAACATAACCTCACCTGACGATACAATTTGTTTGCATGAAAGCACCTCGCTTACGGTAACCGCAACACCTGCAAATCAGGGTCCTTTTACTTATTCCTGGACACCGGTGAATCAGGGAATACTGAATCCGAGCCAACCGACAACTCTAGTTAAACCAAACACTACTACCACTTATGAGGTTACCGTAGTTTCAAACAGCGGTTGTATTGTAAGGGATAGTTTCCAGGTAGTTATTAACGGGGTAGGGCCTAAGGTAAGTATTCTGCCTTCAGCTAATTATGTATGTCCCGGAGACCCTATAAAACTCACCGCATCAGTAAGTGCTGTAGATTGCGGTCCGGTTGCCGACCCGCAGAATCCTTGTTTGCCAAACAGTACTTTCGATTTGCAGGATGTAGGAGCCGGCACGGCTTCGGCAAGTGCTAATTGCACCCCTTACGCTGGTTTTTATGATGACGGAAGAATCCAATATTTATACCGTGCTTCTGAATTACAGGCGCTTGGATTAACTGCCGGTGCTATTACTGATATTGCATTTAACGTGGCTACCAAAGCCAGCACACAGCCTTATAATTCGTTTACTATTAAAATGAGCTGCACTTCGCTTGATCAGTTACCGGCTAATTATGTTTCGGGATTGTCGCAGGTGCTTAATCCGGTATCATATACCACCTCTACCGGATGGAATAACCATACTTTGGATATTCCTTTTAACTGGGATGGATTCTCCAACCTGATTATGGAAATCTGTTATGATAACAGCACCTACACAGGTTACGATGCGGTGTATTACACACCTACATCTTTCATTAACTCAGTACTTTGGTCTGTACAGGATCTGGCTAGTGCTTCAGGCTGCACTGCCCTTAATACACCTGTAGCCGGAATTAATCGCCCCAACACAGAATTTGTAATGTGTAAAGCACCGCTCACTAATTACAATTTTACATGGACCGGGAGCAACGGAACAACTTTGCCCGACACTTCTATTGTAGATGTACCGGTAAACAGCAATGTTGATTATCATTTAATAGTAAGTGAAGGAACTTGTCAGGGTGATACATCTATCAGTTTATTCGTAGATACTGCAGTTTTAATTAGTGCCGGAAACGATACGGCCGTATGCGGAAACGATACCATACAATTGAATGCAGCCTTGTTACATCCCGCAGTTCCTTATTGTATAGCAGGATACAATTTAAGCTCTATCCCATTTGCGGCCATTACACCAACCGGCACTACAACAGCAGGGCCAACCGGTGATGATGTGGTAGGTCCATCTATTGTAATGCCTTTCCCTTTTAATTTCTTCTGCAACTCTGTTTCTAACTGTTTTATTTCCACTAACGGATTTATTTCATTCAGTACCGGTCAGGGCTCCGGTTGTTGTGCCGGTCAATCGTTACCAAATGTAAACACACCGAATAACCTGATAGCATTATGCTGGGAAGATTTGAATACGACTTCAGGTGGAAATATTGACTGGTTTGTGAAAGGCACTACACCTAACCGTGTGATGGTAGTTCGCTGGAATAATGTTTCTTATTATGGAGGCGGGGGAATTATTAACGGTGAGATGCATTTGTATGAAACTACTAATGTAATTGAGTTGCATGTAAGCTCTCAAAATAATCCGGCTCAAACCAATACACTTGGTCTTGAAAATAATAATGGTTCACTTGGTATTTCTCCGGCAGGATACAATGCTACAGGATGGACAGTGACTACACCGGTTGCATTCCGATTTACTCCTCAATCAGCAGGTAATTCCATTACCAGTGTATCATGGGTTCCTGCCACCGGGTTGTCAAGCGATACGGTTCTTAATCCAAAAGCATTCCCCACAGTTACCACTACATACATAGTAAATGCAACTTTTACAAATGGCTGTACTTCGCACGACACTATCAAAGTTTCTATTGGCAACTTCCCGCATACATTGGATGTGGTACCAGATACAATTTGCTCGGGTGATACTACTCATCTTATATTCACCGGTGCCGGTGTTTCATATGCCTGGACACCGAATGCAAATATTACATCAGTTACCACACAAAGTCCTTTTGCATGGCCTGCCACCACCACCACCTATCATATAACAGCTTTCGATTCAGTGGGCTGCCGCGTAGATGATACCTTGAATATTGTAGTAAGGACACATGCTCCTATTACTTTAGGAAATGATACAGCTATCTGTCCGTACGATTCACTGACATTAAGTCCAAGTGGTGCACCTTATTTATCATATCATTGGTCAACCGGTGCAAATTCACCATCTATAACTACCGGTTCACAAACTTCAGTATCGCAAAACTATTTTGTACGAGTGAATGACGGACAATGTTTCTTCAATTCTGATACACTTACACTTGCTGAATTTGTATTGAATCCTATCGTTGTTCAACCGTCAGGCGATACCGGTGTTTGCGTAGGCGATACGATTGTCCTTTCTGCTGATCCAGGTTATGATGTTTATCAATGGAGTAACGGAGGCGAAACCCAATTCATCAGTGTAAGCACACCGGGGAATTATTCTTATATCGCTATAGATACAAATGGTTGTACCCTGCATTCACAGGATACTGCCCATGTTATTGCGGCCCAGCATCCCGCAGCCAATATTATTTCGAGTGACGATACCA
>CAIYOV010000042.1 GCA_903927935.1 uncultured Bacteroidota bacterium
AACCAAAGCCCACACCCCAAAACCCCGATAAGCTGTATAGATAGCAATGATGCCGCTGATAAGCACTGCAAATAAAGAAACCAGCGCCTGGGTTTTAAAATCGAGTGCTATGCTTAAGCGCGTTTGCTGCACTAAACTCAGTGAATTAACAACAAGGGTTAATGATAATACCCTGGTAAGAAGGGTTAGCTGAGGAGTATTAAAAAACCGGGCAATGAAGGGAGCCGTAATAAAAAGAAGAAGATACAGCCCGACAGCTACGGCCAGGTTGAAAAAAAATATGGTGGAATAATCAAGCTCTGTGCGGTTATGTTTTTGAATTAAAGCCATCCCAAAACCGCTTTCAATAAATAATCCGGAAAGGGCAATGAAAATGGCGAGCATGCCTATTAAGCCATAATCGGAAGGCATTAATAAGCGGGCGAGTAAAACCTCTACAGCTAAGGCAGATGCCTTTCCTGCAAATTTATCTACCGCATTCCATAGTAACCCTATGGTGGTTTTTGTTTTTAATGATTGTTCGGACACCAATTGTATAATTTACTTACTGTTATTTTAGAGCGGTAGGTTTTACACTTTTATAAAAGCTAACTGTTTTCAGCCGACCTGTAGCCGAATAGTTTGAGGATTTTAAAAAATAACCAGTTCAGTTTGCAATAAATTTTCGCAACCTGATAGCCTTCTCGTTGTAGCCTGTACGCGAGTAAAGTATTTACAATGAATTTTTCGATAACATTAAGATCTTCCCGCCATTTGCCAATATTCCCCGTATTGATTTTTTGAGTAAACATTTTTTCATTGTACCAAATATTGTCAACTACATTCATTTTAAGTGCATCCGAACTAAAAGCCGAGGGATCAAGCTGTTTTGCTTCTAAGGGCTCACCAATAAAATCCATCAATTTTTTAAGAACATCCTCCGGGTTTGTAACCAAAGCTTCATACCTCAAAGCAAAAACTCTATTGCTATATTTGGGGTTGCTTTTTAACTTGTGAGCGAGAGATGTAACATCGCGCCAATACATCGAAATATAAGGCACAACATGTTTAGTAAAAGCCGGCTTATTATTTTGCTTATACCGCAGGTTTACCTGTTTGTGGGAACTTACCACATCGCGGCCATCTCTGTACACATAAATAAATTTTGAATCGGGAAATAAATCAAGCAGGGTATCAGCAACATAAATATTAGCTGTTGTTTTTTCCGAAAAATATTCAGCCCCCTCTTTAAGTTTAAATACATTGACAAAGAATTGCTCTATGAATCCTTTCCAATAGTCGTTGAGTTGTGCTTGATTAAAGAAATGGTAGGGTTTATCTTTAACCATTCCCAGTTGATCCATTTCTTTCATCCTGTTATAAACAGGCATAAGGTAATGTAAGTATTCAAACTGCTCTCCTCCCGCTATTTTCGAATGAATAACTAATAATTTTTGAACCAGGGTGGTTCCCGACCTACCGGCCCCACCAATAAAAATAATTTTCATGCAGCTTTAGTTACCTGCCGCAAGTTTAATAATTTCCTTCTTAACGAACAGCCGCTGCAAGCGCAAAAGTACATTATTCAATTCCCCTTCCGCCTGTTTCTATCCTGTTGTTCAAAGTTAAATACATCGTGCCAGGCTTTGTAAAGAACGCGCCAGGGTGCAATGCGCAACCTGCAGCATATTTTTAAGAAGGTGCTCATCTTTATATCTAAATGAGCAATGTTGGGGTTTTCCATCTCGCTGTAATGTTTTTGGTTCATACCAATATCAAGGGCAAACTGTCCTTGTTTAATGTTGCGCTCTTCGCGCAACCTGCGCACTTCCGCCATTAGCTCTTTTATGGCTTCGCTGGAGTCCATATGGGTAGTGTTATGGACCTAATATAGAAAATTTTCTTTTTAACAATTTTCCGGTTTTAACCGGAAAAAAGCTCCGGAATCCGCTTTTGTTTTGGCTTATCAAATCAAGCGCAATGAACTTTAACCTACTTTACCCACTGCCCTGCACCGGTTACCATCAGGTAAAACCAGGGTACACCGGAACTTCAATTCCTTCAAAGAAATTCACTCTCCGGTACACCGGAACTCCGATTCCTTCAAAGAAATTCACCATCCGGTACACCGGAACTTCAATTCCTTCAAAGAAATCCACTCTCCGGTACACCGGAACTACAATTCCTTCAAGGAAATCCACTCTCCGGTGTACACCAAATCATAACTTTTTCAACAAAACCTTATCTTTTAACTAAAAACCAACCAAAATGAGTTACTTATCAAGATTAACACCGGAAACCATCGAAACCCGCTTTGAGGCCTTGCATTTAGCCAAAAACAAGCTGAACAGCATTCTGCCTGCCAATAACCCATTAAGCCCTGCTACTACCGCGCGGCTTAATGCCATGGTTACTGACTACGACACCAAATTCAATAACATTCTGGCAGCCGCCTTTGCGTATAATGCCAACACTCCTGTTAAGGAAAGCAGTCAGGCCGATTGCTCGCTGTTTACCAATCATTTTATACAGGTGTTTAACCTGGGTGTTAGGCGTGGGGTTTATATAGCGGCACAGCGCGACTTTTTTAACCTGCCCTTAGGCAGCGATGCCCTGCCCGATTTAGACAGAGCAGTAGATGTACTTAAATGGGCTAATGCCGTAGTTAATGGCGATACTAACCGGGTGACTGCCGGTGGTGCCGCCATGAGCAACCCTACGGCTGCCGAAGTGCAAACCACCCTCACTGCTTTTCATACCGCTTTTGATGACCAGAGCAACCTGAAAGACGCCCTGGATGCTGCGGAAGAAGCACTGGAGGCTATTATTGCAGAAGCGGACAAGGTGATTAAAAAGGTATGGGACGAACTCGAAACATTTTATAACGAAGAAAGCGATGATAGCCGCAGAGATAACTGCCGCGAGTGGGGCGTGGTGTATGTGTTAATTGGAAGCGATAAGGTAATGAGCGGAACCGTAACTTATAATGGCGCACCGGCTGAGGGCTTTTTGGTTAAGTTTACTAACGGCAAAAACAAAAGCAACACTACCGCTGCAGGTGCCTACTCGCTAAACACCCGCATGATGGGCTGGCAGAAAGTAGATGTTATTAAGTTGGATGAAAACGGAAAGGAAACACAGAAATGGCCGTTTGAAGTTGAGTTGACTGAGTACGATAATCTGGTAAAGAATTTTTCGGTGAATGATTAAACATAACCCCGAAAGAGTTTTAAACCTTTTCGGGGTTCACGAAATTAAACCCGTTTTAGTAAAAAGATTTTACGGTCCCGGCAACGTTTGCTATTTGCTTCTCTGTCATACCCGGCCAAATCGGAAGGCTGAGGCAGGTATCGGCTATTTCTTCGGCAATCGGAAAATCACCCTTTTTAAATCCAAGTGATTTATAGGCTGTTTGCAAATGGGGCGGTATTGGATAATGAATCAGGGAGCCTATTCCATTTTCAGCCAGATGCTTTTGAAGGGTATCTCTTTGTTGGGTGCGAATAACATACAAATGGTAAACATGTATAGCATCGGAGTGGGTTGCCGGCAGTATTAAATCACCCACACCCTTCAGTGCTTCCGAATACCAAACGGCAATCTGCTGTCGCTGTCGCGTCCATTCGTGTAAATACTTCAGTTTAACCGAAAGGAAAGCCGCCTGCATTTCATCTAAGCGCATATTAAAGCCGATGACCTCGTTATGATATTTTTTTTCGGAACCGTAGTTGTGTAGTATTTTAACTTTATGTGCAACAGCCTCATCGTTGGTGGTAACCGCTCCGCCATCGCCCAGTGCGCCTAAGTTTTTGCCCGGATAAAAACTGGTGCCGTTAGCATGCCCCCAACTGCCGGTAATCTTGCCTTTAAAAGCAGCCCCATGCGCCTGTGCATTGTCTTCCGCCACATACAGGCCATGCTTTTTGGCTATGGCCATAATAGCTTCCATCTCGCAGGCCTGCCCGTACAAATGCACCGGCATAATAGCTTTTGTTTTGTCCGTAATAGCGGCTTCGATATTCGCAGGGCTGATGTTATAGGTTACCGGGTCGGGCTCTACTAAAACCGGAGTGGCACCCACATACGATGCAGCCAGTAAGGTAGCTATATAAGTATTAGAAGGAACTATTACTTCATCTCCTGCCCCAATGCCCAAAGCTTTTAAGGCCAGATGCAGCGCATCTAAACCATTGCTTACGCCAATAGCATAGGGCACCTGGTTAAAAGCGGCATACTCTTTTTCAAAAGCCACCACCCTTTTGCCCAGCACATACCAATTGCTGTCGTAAACCTGCTCAAAGGCAACCTTTATTTCATGTTTTAGGGCAACATGAGTTGGGCTGAAATTTAAAAATGGAATTTTCATTTTACAACTATTGCTGTGGTCTCGCTAATACTAATAAGGCCACATTTTTGGGTCTTCATATTTTCGATTTATAGTTTTAACGCCATTGTTTCACGTAAGGTGCCTCTACCGCCAAAACCTTCCTTAAAATGAAACAAGCCCAAATTTACCTTTCCGTTATCAGAGTTTCCACTTCCCATGTTAAAATATTCATAACCTTCCTTGTTGCCCCATTCAATAATAAAATCTATAACTGCATTTAAGGGTCTAATTTCCTGATAATGATTATCCAAAGCGATATATTGTGCATGGATAACCTTATCAAAAATAAAAAGCAGGGCACCGCACACCATTTTGTTGCCAATAAACCCTGCAAATAATTTAACCCTGTGTTCTCCTACCTTCTCTTTAAGGTCATAAAAATTCTGTAGGCTATGAATCGGTTTCTTACCATGTTTTTCAAACAGGTTTTTTTCTAATATCCCCCAAAAACTTTCATAATCATTTGATATTGCACACCTGACTTCTCTGACAGCTTTTTTTACATTATATTTGGTTCCGTTTTCATAGCGCTTTTTAATGGCATTGATATCCCCCTTGAGCGATATGGCTATTTCAACTTCCCGCGATTTTAACGCAAAGCCATGGTACCACATGGCATGATCAGTTTCATCGCACAAAGCTTTATGGAAAATTCTGAATGGGTTGCGTATTATCATTTCCTTTACCTCAAGCTGCCTTGCTTCACGAATAGTTAGCTCAACCATTTCCAAGGCTTCTTCAGTGCCTACTTCTTCATTTACAACAAAGCCGCCATAGGTCGCCCTTAAGTGGGAGTGGAGAGTTAACACTTCGTCTTTAGTGTAAAGAGAGCAGGGTAAAACACCAACGGGTTTGTTTTTTTTACAGAACAGAAAAGAACAATCATCTTTTCCGTTCAAAGGGTTATGTTCAAAAAAATTACGGGAATGTAAAAAGGTGCCGTTTATGGAAGATTCAACTAAAGCATCCCATTCTTTTTTAAGTTCGGGGTGGTACTTTATTATTTCAATCTTCATTTTTTAAATACATTATACTCTCTGATATAATCCTCCTCGCTGTATTCCATGTTGGCAATACATACCTGCACTGCGTTATGTGTATATTGCATCTCATGCCAGCACATTTTGGGCATAAATAAACCCACATTGGGTTTATCTAAAACGAACTCTTTTTTTTCACCGCTTAAAATCTCGGTAGTAACTATAATCTTCCCTGCAACCGCCAGTAAAATCTGTTCAAGTTCATAATGAGCATGCCCTCCGCGGGTTACATCTTCGGGTGTAAAATAAGTCCAGTATATTCTTTTTACAGCGAAAGGAAGCGTTTCATTTTCTGCTACAGAGATATACCCTAAACCGGAGTCTCCTATTTTTGCAAATTCAATCAAGTGGGGATTAGAAAAATCAGGCATTGCAGTTTTTTAAAAATCTATTAAAGCAATGCTAAAATATATTTTTGAATGAACATGTAATATTATGCTGTGTAGCAATCAATAGATTATCCATAGTTTTAACTTGATTAATTGCGTTGGAGGAATTAGTTTCATTCTAAATTCTGCTATATTCACTTTATATAATTTTTGATGCGAAAGATTTTTATCCTGCTGTTCCACATTCTTTTGTTTGCCTCGCTTAGCGCACAGCAATACAGGTTGGTATTACCTAAAGATAATTACGTAAACTCCGATTCAAATATTGTATTCAGGTGGAGTGTGGTAGACAGTGCCAACCAATATGAGGTACAGGTTGCCACCGATGTAGATTTTACCAACGTAGTTTACAATCCTCCTCCTGCAGCCCCTACCACTAAGCAGTCAATGTTTGCTTTTGGCTCTACCTACTACTGGCGCATAAGAGCCTGGCAGGGCGTAGTACCTCAGGCATGGTCGTATTACCGGAATTTTTCGGTGTTCAGGCCATCGCAGTTACCGGGTTTAGTAATGTGGTTTGATGCGGCTAAAAACGTAACCTCATCGGGCGGGGTAGTTTCGCAATGGAAAGATTTAAGCCCTTCGGCCTTAGTTGCAACACAGGCAAACGTTGCACAACAACCTACTATTGTTTTTCAACCACTGCTATGTGGTAAACCAACGGTTCGTTTTGATGGCACAGGCGTTGCCAATACTGCAGATTATCTGGCTTTTTCACCTATCAGTCTGACCGATTATACGGCCTTTATATTTCGTGCTTACAATTCCGATCCTGCCCTCTATATGCAATATGTAATTGGCGGGCCTGTTTGCGGATTGTGTGCAGATGCAAATTTTTATTCTGCAGGTTTCGGCAGCTACAGCAACCAGCAGGGGGCAAATGCTTTGTATGCCTCGCTGCCCAGTGCACAGGTGTCCCTGTTTGGAGTATTTACTACCCAGCGCGACCATGTTTTCCGAAACGGGCTGGAGTCCATTCATGCTCCTGCTAATGCTAATTTTTCCAATTCTTCAATCCCCGGCTTAACCTTATCGGCCTTAGGGACCCGACCCGACAATACTATTCTATCCTATAGGGGAGGTGTGGGTGAAATTGTTCTTTGCAATACCTCGCTGGATAGCGCCACCCGAAATTTAACCGAAAGATATCTGCGCTATAAGTTTGTCCCGCCAGTCGATTTGGGACCAGATACTGTTTTCAGTAAATTTTGTGTAAGCGCAACTTTAACAGCTACCGGCTGTTTTACTTCTTATCTGTGGTCAACCGGTGCAACCACAGCCAGCATCAATGTTACAGCCCTTGGCACTTACTGGGTTCGGGCAAAGGATGCATGTGGGTATACATCTTCCGACACCATCAACTTAAGGCCGCAAATAAGGTTTAATCAGCTGCCGCATAACATTACCTTATGTACCGGTGACTCTGTACAATGGAATACGGGTTATCCTGCTACCGGCTATCAAATTACCTGGTCAACCGGGGCCACTACCCCTTCTATTACTATTAAAACAACAGGAAGTTATTTTGTAAAAATTAAAGATGCTTTTAATTGTTATTTATATTCCGATACAGTTCATGTCTATGTTGACACGTTCCCCAACCATACCATAGGTCCCGATACTTCTTTCTGTTCGGGCAACAGGTTGAATTTTGTATATCCGAATCCACTGGAATCTATTCTCTGGTCAAATGGAGATACAACGAACGAAACAGTTATTAATACTACCGGAGATTATTCGGTAATGGCCGTGAATAGTAATGGTTGTATTGCCAGGGATACCATTCATGCAAATATTAAAGGCATTGCCCCGGCAGTAAATTTTGCTAATCCTGTTCTTTGCGCAACTGATACTGTTCTGTTTTTAGGCGACTCGACTCCACCCATTGGCAATTCAATTATTTTATGGGTATGGGATTTCGGAAATGGGTCTTTGGATACTTCACAAAATGTAACACATCTTTTTCAATCAAACGGAATTTACCCGGTTTCACTTACCGCCTATACTGATTCAGGCTGCCTGAACACCATAAGCAAAAATTTGTCGGTTTATTTAAAACCACAAACCAATTTTCAATCGAAAGTTGCCTGTGCATTAGCACAAACGCAGTTTCTCGATTTTAGTGCTCCGGCCTCATCGATTGCACTTTGGAAATGGCATTTTGCGAACCTTGATTCTTCTATATTAAAAAATCCCAAATTTGCGTTCCCCGCACCGGGGAAATACGAAGTTGTTTTGAAAACTACCAACAACGCTGGGTGTTCTAATTATAAATCAGATTCGGTCGAAGTGTTTGCACCACTATCCGCAAATTTTAGTTTTCAAAATGTTTGCTTAGGCGACTCCACGATGTTCACAGATATCACTTCATCGTTGTCGTTGGTATCGTGGCTTTGGAATACCGGTGATAATTATCTTTCGAGTAAGAAAAATCTGAAACATAAATATGCCGCTTCCGGAAACTATAGTGTGACTTTACAAATTCAAAATGCCATTGGTTGTATCGATTCGGCAAGTCAAACAGTAAGCATTTATAAAAAACCAGTTGCTGCGTTTGGCGATTTAATTACCTGCGAAGATCAATACTACTCTCCACTTGACAGTTCCGTTTTACATGAAGCAGTTAATATTTGGAAATGGAATATTAATGGTGGGAACTATAGCATTAAAGCACCACAACATTTCTTTCCAGATACCGGAACTTATAATGTGAAGTTGATGATTACATCACAAAGCGGATGCAAAGATTCCACAAACCACTTGGTGCATGTAACACCCAACCCTACGGCCGACTTTACGTTTACCCCCTTGTATGGCGATGCACCGCTTACTTCAACCTTCACCAATCAAAGCATTAATGCCACTTCTTATTTCTGGAATTTCGGTGATGGAATTTCAGACATAGCAACGAACCCGGTGCATACCTATTCAACTAACAATACTTACCCGATTAAACTTCTTGCTTTCAGCGAGTTTGGCTGTAAGGATTCGATGACAAAGAGCATAACTGTTGTTCATACCAATTTGGATATTTCAGTAGATGCAGTTATAACCGATGAATCACCACAGACAGATGGAACAGTTTTGGTTTCAGTTACAGGCATACTGAGCAATGTAGGAACGCGGCTGATAACCACTGTAAAACTTTATGCAACCATTGGAAGTGGTGGAGTGATAAGTGAGGATTGGGATACTCTTATACAAACTGGAACATCAAAATATTATCCCTTCACTGCGCATTTTGTGGTAGCAACTGCCAATGCAAACTCGTATGTGTGTGTAGAAGCCAAGAGCGTAAACAACGGGGAAACGGAAACAACTATTGACAATAATCGCGCATGCGTTTCGCTTAATGGAGTTTTGCAATTGATTGGCCCTTCGCCTAACCCAGCAAGAGGAAGTGCTTATCTCGGCTTGATACTTCCAAAAGCCGGAAAAGTAACGATTGCTATAGCTGATTTGCTTGGACGAACGGTGGTGCCGGAAGAAGAACTTGATTTACCTGTAGGAAGATCAGATTATAATTTGCCGGTAAAAATGTTGCGTGCTGGAGAATATTTCATTCGCGTGAAACATAATGACGACAATCTGTTACAAAAATTAGTCGTTCACTAATATTGTAAATGTTTTTGTTGAAAATAAGAGGCGCACCGTGATGTGCCTCTTATTATTTTTAACGGCATGAAATGTTTGTGATTCATTTATATCACGAACATTTCATCTGACTATTGAAAACAATTATACCCAGATGAAACACATCGCCATCTTTGCCAGCGGAAACGGAAGCAACGCGCAAGCGATCATAGATTACTTTAATAATCATGTTTCAATAGATGTAGCCCTGGTGGTTACCAATAATCCCGATGCCGGTGTAATTAAAATAGCTCATCAGCAAAAAATTATTTCTGCCATTGTAAGCAGAAATTTTTTCGGCAACGAAGATAGTATGAACAAACTGCTGAATGCTTTGAATATTGAATGGATTGTATTGGCAGGTTTTCTTCAACTCATTCCGGATTTTTTGCTCCATAAATTTCCTAAACGCATCGTCAATATCCACCCGGCCTTGTTACCTAAATTCGGGGGTAAGGGCATGTATGGAAACAAAGTTCACGAAGCTGTGCTGGTAAATAAAGAATCCGAATCGGGAATCACCATTCACTATGTAAATGAAAAATACGATGAAGGGGAAGTGATTTTGCAAAAGAAAGTTTTGGTTGATTCGAACGAAAGTGCAGAAAGTTTATCGAAAAAGGTTCAACACCTGGAGCATGAATGGTACTCCAAAACTATTGAGCAATTACTGAAATGAGTTAGAAACTATTTAACAAGAACTTCCTTATAATTCTCCAGATATTTCCCCTGAAGTGCTTTCACTGAAAATTTTTCTACTACTGTTCTTCTTCCCTCCGCACCTATTTTCTTTCGCAATATCTCATCGTCAATTAAAGTTGAAATAGCATTCACATATTCATCATCCGTAGTGGCAAGAAAACCGTTCACTCCATTTTGAATTATCTCGCTGTTCACTCCCACCGGTGACATGATGGTAGGAATTTCAAGTGCCATGTATTGCAGTCCTTTTAGTCCGCACTTCCCTTTTGCCCACTCGTCATCGGGCAGGGGCATAATGCCAATATCGAAAGATGAAAGTTCTCTCAACTCATCCTGCTTGTTCCAGTTCATACTGGTTACATTCAGTTCATCGTTCTTGTAATTAGCATCACCAATCACTTTTATTTTAATACGGTCGCCATACTTCTTCTTAATTTTTACAAGCGCAGGCACAGCAAATTTAAAGTGCTGAATAGTGGTAATGCTTCCACTCCATCCAATGCACACTTGTTCTTCTTTGGGTAAAACCATCCGTTGATATTCATCGGTATCAATGGTGGTCGGCACTATTTTAATGTTGCTGTTGAATGGCTTTGCATAATCTGCTAGATACTGGTTGCCGGCAAAAATCATATCGCTGAGGGCAATGATTTTAGAGGTCTTTGAAGCATTTTTCAAAAAACTAAACCGCTTGTTGGCATCTGAAACATTTTGCATCCAGATGGAATCGTCAAAATCGAAAATCATTTTGGCCTTGCTTCGGGCAAATTGCTTTTCGAAAAACACGGTACCCGTCATAAATGCTTCCCGCTGAATAAAAATAATGTCATACTT
>CAIYOV010000043.1 GCA_903927935.1 uncultured Bacteroidota bacterium
GATACCATTTGCTGAGCGTAACGGCCAGTTTAAAGGAGTAGCGTTAACGCTGCGCTGCTCCGGCTTATCTAAGCCTAAAAGCTTCAGGTTTTCGTTGCACTGCTTTTCTAATACCTGATATTCCTGTGGGGTAATACAAGGGTGTGCGGCATCGTTTACCGAAGACGCGAATTCGCCACCATCTTCGTCCTGCACCATATTTTGTGCAAAACAAGGCGCTGATAAAAAAGCTAATAAAGCAATGGATAAAACGGGGTAGATTTTTTTCATATCGTTTTTGTTATGTAATTCTGATACGGCAAAAGAACGAATAGTTGCTTTAGGGTGATATTTTATTGTTCAGATTCTTACTCATTCAAAACAAGCGGGATTTTAGTGTTGCACAATTAACTTCTGTGTTGACACTGTGCCATCTTTGCTGATAGTGACGAAATAAATACCGTTAGTGAGATTTTGAATTTCTAATTTTGAATTTTGAATTTGAACAGCCAACTTAATTATCACTCTACCCGTTACATCGCTAACAGCTATAGTGCTTCCAACCATTGCTTCATCAACCACAATGTTTAGTGAGTTGCTTGCCGGGTTGGGGAAGATTTGGAATTTGGGATTAGAAATTTGAAATTGATTAATACCGGTGTTGGATGTAATGGTATTGGTTGTTGTGTTGGTTACCACCGGTGCATTAAAATCGAAATAAATATAGGCGGTGTTGTTAATGGTTGTTCCAATCGGTAAGTTGTTTTTTAACTTTACTTTATACTGCACATAGCCGTGGCTTGCCGGTTCGTTGGTGTTGCTGTCGGGCAGATTAATGTTGGGGAAGTTGAAGCGAACATTGTTTCCTTTTATTTGAACAAGTGGTTGGTGGCTGTAAGCGAGTAATTGGAAACTGCTTGCATCTAAATCGGTATCTAAAGTATCATCTACGTAAATATGCTGCGCTTCGGCAGTGCCTGTGTTTTGGAAGTGGATGGTGTAAGTGAGCCACTTTTGTGCGGTATCAATATTGTCTGTGGGATAAACTTCTTTTTCGTTGGGGTCGAAGGAGGCAACTACAGTAAAGCAGTGAAAGAGTATATTGTTAGCCGGATGATAATCTCCGGAAATGGGGTTTACTATAAGTGTAAAACATACGTCAGAGCCAAGCGGTGCATTAGTATCGGTTTGCAAAATGATATTAAAAGAAGAAAATAAATTGGTACTGCTAAAGTCGGCTATATTCCAGGTAATAGTATCACCGTTGATAGTCGAAGGACTTAAAGCCCCTGAAGCGGGAGAAATATAAGTAACCGCTCCGGTAATAATCAGTTGAACATTGCCGCTTACTCCGGCTGCACAATGCAACCCGTAGAAATTACTATAGTCACCCGCACTAATATCTACCTGACGCACATTACCCGGGCGAAACCTACTGTAAATACTTTGTGCAATTAAATCAAATCCAGGTTTACAACCTAGTGCAAAATCTACATTACTGATAAGTGAATCTACTGGTGTTACATTAACGGTATCTATTCCACTGGCAGGGCAAGTAATCGTAAAGGGCAATCCGGTAGTATCTATACTTACCATGTAAGTTCCGAAAGTATCGGTTTGAAAAGTATAATTACCCGGTATACCAGTAAAGTGACTTTCGAGCAAAATGTTTCCGTTGCTTAGCCTTAGGCTTACATTCTTTACGGCATTATCGTTTATATCCTGCAGGCAATTACTGTTGGCGTCATCGTAAATTTTCCCTCTTATATTCCAATAAATTGCGCAACCATTAATATTTCCACTATCACATAAAGGAATAGAATCAAGAGACGGAGTGCTGATAATAATATGGCTCACATCGGGCAGACAGGTAATGTAAGTACTGTCGAAATATAAACTATTAACTCTCTTGAGGTTTGGCAAACAAGTAATGGGATTAGCGGTTATATTAAGCGAGTACAACGAATCAGGCAATTCGGGCAAATTATGAATCTGATTATTCTGGCAAAATAAATAAACAAGCCCATTGGGCATTACGGGCAAAGAAGTTAACTGGTTATGGTCACAGGAAAAATTAGTTAGGCTGTTGGGTAACACCGGTGGCAAGGTTGTTAACAGATTAGAGCCGCAGGCAACTGTTGTAATACCGTTGGGTAAAACGGGAAGAGAAGTTAACCGGTTAATCTGTGCTCCCAAAATTTGCAAACCCGCAGGTAATGCAGGAATGTTTGTAATAAAATTTGCTGATGCATTAAGTTCCCGTAAAGTGGATGGCAAGGATGGTAAAGCGGTTAAGCTATCATCGTAGCAGTATAAAAATACCAGAGCGGGCGGTAATGCAGGCAGAGTATTTAAATTATGATTTACCCCACAGTAGAGTTCCTTTAAACTATCAGGCAAAACGGGCAAAACTGCTAACTGATTATAATCGCAGCGCAGGGTACCTAAGGCAGCACCTAAAGCGGGCAAGGCAGTCAAGTTATTGTTGCTGCAATTTACGCTGATTAAACCAGTTGGAAAAGAAGAGATACTACTTATATGATTAAACTGGCAATCTAAATAATACAAACCCGAGGGTAAAGTTGGTAAAGCACCCAAGGAGAGGTGGTCGCAATACAAAGTTCTTAATGCAGCAGGTAGAACAGGTAATAAAGTAGTGGGATTGTGACCGCAAGTTAGGCTGCTTAAAGTACTAGGTAGAACAGGCAAAGCATTTATTTGATTATTACCACATGCCAAACTGGTTAAGCTTGAAGGCAAAGCCGGTAAAGCGGTAAGCTGGTTATTAATGCAATTGATTTGCCTAAGACTATCGGGCAAAACAGGAAGTGCAGTAAGCCAATTACTGCCGCAAAGAAAAGTATTCAGTCCATTGGGTAGCGGAGCGAAACTATTGATGAAATTATTGGAACAATCAAAATACAACAACTCATTAGGCAGTTGGGGAATGCTTTGGAGCAGGTTACCGGGGCACTCTAAAAATCTGATATGCTTAAAATACTGAATGCCCTGAAGATTTCGAATTTGGGCATGGTCGCAATAAATTTGTGACAAACTAAGGCTGGTTACAGCAGGGCAGGTAGTATCTAATTGCCATCCAATCGCATTATTTCCTTGTAAACATTGCGAGAAAAAATTGTTATTCAGCCAAGTTCCGAGATTAGTATCGGGTAAACTAACCCACTGCGCCTTTACAGTAAAAGAAAAAACAAAAACGCAAATGATGAGTAAATATTTCTTCATCCAATTATAATTCTGCACTAAAAGTAACCCCTCTTTTCAATTAAAGAAAATTTTAATGCGCACCGGTGCAAAAAATTACACTACCATGACACTTCTACAAAAAAAGATTCCATCGCTTTGAGCGATGGAATCTTTATAAACCCCGAAAGGGTTAAAAACCCCTTCGGGGCTTAATTATCCCTCAACTTCGTATCACCGTTACCAGCATATCGCACCAGGGGCCGCTTTTATCGGGGTTACTGTTATTACGCCAGCGCAGATAGGCATAAATTTTCTTACCCGCATCATCGGCATCTAACTGTAGGGTAAACCGCGCTTTAGTGCTTATTTCTTTCTCCTTGCAGGCATTTACGCTGCCGGGCTGCGTGCCTATGGTATAGCGCACTTCCACACCATTGGCATCTTTGGCCAGCGAGGCGCGGCTGCTGTCGCTGTTAGTACGGCAGATAAACAGCATTTTCGAACTGGCCTGCGCTTCCATTTTGGCAAACACCTCGGCCTCAATTTGCGGGCGCGTGGTTTTGGTGCCCTTACGCCTGTTAAAGCCCATCAACTCAATTTCCGAATTGCTGATAGCCGGATTTGAAATTAAAAACTGGTTAGCAAAACCCTCTATGTAATCTTCTATCACAATCCGCTGCTCCTGATGGTCCTGAACCTGCTTAGACGTGCGGTTCTTTTTGTTAGTAATAGCATTAAAATACGGTTTGTAAGCCACCAGCATGTCGTGAAACTCTGTAACCTTTGCGGGCGGAATACTCCAGGTGACTCCGTTGGCAGTAATTTCAGTGTCTGTATCGTTTACAAAAGCAAAAAAATCAAAATCTGATAATTCTTTAAAATAAGTAGCCATAACTAATTGGTTTTAATTGGTTAATAAATATTGTTGAAATAAAAAGATGAAGTGATAATTTGCTGTTAAAGCCTTTTCCTTTTGAAAGGAAATGTTTTCCTCCCGAAAGGAAATGTTTTCCTTTGGAAAGGAAATGTCTTCCTTTTGAAAGGAAATGTTTTCCTTTGGAAAGGAAATGTTTTCCTCCCGAAAGGAAATGTCTTCCTTTTGAAAGGAAATGTTTTCCTCCCGAAAGGAAATGTTTTGCAGACCAAACGAAATGTCTTGCAGCCTATAGCCCAAACATTGCACCCTGCCTAAAAGTGGGAGAGGAGTGCTGCTGCTATTTACCGAACTA
>CAIYOV010000044.1 GCA_903927935.1 uncultured Bacteroidota bacterium
CAAATAGGAATAAAATTAATTCTGTTGAGCATTACTTTTATTTTGGCTATTCATGCACGTGTATTTATTATTCCTAAACTTAATAGTGAGAATCTTACTTCGCTTGCATGGCACATAGTTGCTATTACGAGTGTTGCAGTAGCAATGCTGGTTACTGGTTTGAACTTTAGGTTAGCTATTATCTAAGGCGGTGTATTTTGTCAAAATGTGCTATTACTGAAAGAGCAATACCGGTGAAGACTATTAAGGAATAATTTTTATTCATATAATTTCTCAATTGCATTCAGTGTTTCAACCGGATCAACCGCCAAACCAATTTGTTGGTGAACAATTACTCCGGCAGGATCTACTACGTGAATAACGTTTGAATGGTCAATCCCATTTTCAACACTTTTTTTGAAACGCACATCAAGCACATTAGCTAACTCCATTACATCATCATCGTTACCGGTAAGCAAGGTCCAGCGCGATAGATCAAGATGGTGATCAAGAGCAAATTGCTTTAGTTTTTCAGGTGTGTCTCTGTCGGGATCCATTGAGATAAGAAGAAAACCGACTTCGTCTTTATGTTTTTTCTGGACTTCGGTTTCAATGCGCTGTATATCGGCAGTAATTCGCGGGCAGGCTGAGCGACATGAAGTAAAAATCATCGCTGCCACATTTATTTTTCCTCCAAAATCTTTCAAAGGAACAATTCTCCCGTCTTGTGTTTTCCATTCAGAAGTGAGATTAAATATTGAGTTGTCAGGAAATTGTTCAGGAATTTTGAATTCTTTTTTTGAGTGGCAAGATGACAACAGCAAAATCATAGAGATTATTACAAGTATATTCTTCATAAAAGTATTTTAATGTACAATGACATCTTTAACGCACCGGAACCCTAAATTACCTACCGAATATTTTGCTTTTAAACTCGAGCGCATTGCATAACGCATGAATGCAGCATAGTTCTTTAGATTTTTTGCATTGACTGCACCACCGCCACAAAATAAATCTTTATCAAGGCTCGAATCGCTTCGAGACTCACCTGAGGTAAGTGCCGAATTAAAATCCTGAGTCCATTCCCAAACCAAACCATGCATATCCCATATGCCATAAAAATTTTTAAATGTACCTCCAATATTTCCCAATGTATGATTGTGATTAGGCTTGGCGTACCAATCAACTATTTTCTGATAAAATCCGGAATCGGTAGATGCATTTGCTTTTGTTTCACTTGCCATGGCAGCAAACTCCCATTCAGCAACGGTTGGCAATCGCTTGCCCAAGTATTCGCAATATTTTTTAGCGGCATACCAACTCACATTTACAACAGGAGCATTTTTAATTTTATTAGAATCTTTGCCGAGTGACCAACTGGTTGCCCAATGTTTTAAATAAGTGCTGTCAGTAAAAAGTTGAATTGCTTTTCCTTTCTGCCAGTTTTCATTCTTAAGAACGAATGATAAGTATTGATTATTCGTAACCGGATAAACATCCATTTGAAATGGCTTGACAATTGACTTAAGGGTATCTAAAGAATAGAGCGGCACATACGTGCCGCCCTTTAAATATACCATTGGTGTTTGACTTATGCTTTGTGAATTTGCATAAGTGCTACACACAATAGCTGTCAAAATAACCAACCAATTCTTCATTTATCTAAGAAAACTATTTTCTGGCTGATTTTGCTTGCTCAGGTTTTACTTCACCTCCTTTATTCCCGAAACTATTCAGCACATAGGTAACAACATTTGCAGCCGCCTCATCGCTTATGGTTTGTTTTGGCATCACTCCATTATACTTAACACCATTAACTGTTACTTCACCGCTGAATCCGTTTAATACGTGACCCAATGCTCGCAAAGGATTAGCATTCAGGTAATCTGATCCGGCTAATGGTGGGAATGCATTTGCAATACCTTTTCCATCGACCTGATGACATGGTTGACAGTTAGCTGCAAAAACTGCTTTACCAGCAGTAATTCTTTCATCCTTATTTTTTGCTTTTATCTCAGTTGGTATTGCTTCATTAGGCATTGACTGAGAAGCACCACTTTCAGGCTGATAAATGCGGTCATCTAGTTTGCCACTATAAATATCTTTATTTCCTTCGCCATCAACTTTCAGAATCCCTAAACTTCCTTTGTTGAAAGTGCGGAAAATAGAGTGGTCAACTAAAATGTAATTTCCCGGAACATCAACTCTGAATTCTGTAATAGCTGATCCACCGGAAGGGACAATTGTTGTTTGCACCTGATGATTTAATGTAGTTCCACCTTCGGGATAAACATTGTCAAAAATTTCTCCAATCACATGGAAACTTGAAATCAGATTGGGACCCCCATTACCAACAAACAAACGTATTTTTTCGCCCACCTTTGCTTTCAGCGCGTTATCGCCTGTTAATGAACCTACCGAACCATTAAAGAGAACATAGTCCGGAGTTTCTGTTAAGGCTTTATCCATATTAAACGATTGATGGCCCGATTCGCCATATGAACCTTTCGTGTAAAAATCGCCCTGCATCACATAAAACTCTTTATCAACCGGTGTCATACCTTCTTTAGGTTCTACCAAGATTAAACCATACATACCGTTGGCAATGTGCATACCAACGGGTGCAGTTGCACAGTGGTAAACATAAAGCCCGGGATTCATAGCAGTGAATGAAAAGACTGATTCGTGACCCGGTGCAGTGAATGACGCAGCAGCTCCTCCACCCTGACCGGTTACAGCATGCAAGTCAATATTGTGAGGTAACTTATTATTTGGATTATTTTCTAAATGAAACTCTACAAAATCGCCCTCACGCACACGTATAAATTTTCCCGGAACCGATCCTCCATATGTCCAAAAGGTATAAGTAACACCATCTGCCATACGCATTTCTTTTTCAATAATTTCAAGCTTAACAATAACTTTAGTAGAAGTTTTACGGGTAATTGGAGGAGGAACCATCGGTGGTGTAGTTAGTACTGCCACTTCTTCACCAACAATTTTCTCCATAACCTTTGGAGCTAATTGATCTGTTTCTGTTGATTCTTTATTGCCGCTGTTGCAAGACTGCAACGCAAATACACCGGTTAAAACTACTAATACAGCAAGTAGAAAAAACCTGTTTTGTTTAATTGGTTTCATATTGATTGTTTATTGGTTAAGAATTATTTGTCTTTATCTTTTTCCCATTTGAATACAGTTGGGTTTACATTTACTTGCAAAAAGCCCCAGCCTGCAAATGGCTTTTTACTTCCGCCTGCTACTTTACTTAATGCTTCTAAAGAAGAAGTAGACGCAACCATTGTTGAATAACCTGCTTTAATTTCTATGTAACTTATTGGCTTGTATGAACCGAATAAATCAAGTTCGAGTCCTAAAGGAAGTTTGAGGTATTGACCGGCATTCAGTGGATCTTTGACTTTATTGGCGAATAAAAAATAATGTATGTCTAATCCAACTTTTCCTTTATCGCAAGGCATGTAGTTTAGTTTGAAATAAGGATCAATTAAACCTCCACCTTTGCTGTCTTTAGGAATATTGAGGAAGTAATCCATGTGCCCGTAGAACTTGTGATTTGTAGCATAGAG
>CAIYOV010000045.1 GCA_903927935.1 uncultured Bacteroidota bacterium
ACCGGCGCGCACCATCAGCGCAGCGCTCACACTGGCGACCCGCTTCTGCGATTCGTCCTCGATCGTGACCACGTGGCCACCGGCAATCGGCTCCACGGCCTCTGCGAGCTTGGTCAGAAGGCGCTGACCGGCGACCTCCACCGTTACCGTGTGGTCGTCCAAGATCGAGTCCATCAGCACGGGCACACCCTCGCGCGAAGCGAACGGCCTGAACGATGCACGGATGGAATCGCGCCGGGACTTCTCCATGGCCAGGATAGTTGAGGCATCGGGAGCGGCGGGTTGCTGGGCAGCCGCCTGCGGATTGGAATCGGGCATGGGTGGCCTCTCCAGGGATTGAGCCGCAGGCGCGGCGACAGGATTCGTGAAACGAGCCAACGCCGCGGCCGGAATGGTCGCGGACGCTGCGATGGGAAGTGCATCGACGACGGTGTCGGCGAAGCCGGCCGCGAGCGCTTCCTCAGTGATTGAAATGAATATTTGGAATCGTTTGTTAATGTCCAATCATTTTTTTCTTTATCGTAAACAGCATCTAACCAATGTGGATGAAGATGATTGAAAACGTAATGGCCGTTCTTCGCAATTTCAATAATTTGTTGCTCTATCAGTTCGAAATCTCTTTTTGCTTTAGCAGATTTTCCTTCCAGCTCTTTTAGTCGGCACAGATAAAGCATATCAATGAAAAAGATGGCTGTTGCTTTATGCTTTTTCAGAAGACTTAATATTTTTTCGGTAGGAAGTAGCATGCAATTTTCTACCGAGCCGCTTCTTTTCCCCTGAAAAAGTTCGTAGTCAAAAGTCAGCAATACATTTTTTGTAAAAGCCATTTTACTTGTACCGGAAATTTAAACCTGTTGTGTTTTGTTTTATACCCCGCAATTTAAGATACAGTTGCAATAGATTTTTGTAAAGACTGTAACGCCACGTAATTTTAGTATAGAAATGAAACCCTTTTTCAATTTCTGCACCAAAGCGCATTTTAAATTTTTGTATGCCATCGTATTTTGTTCCGCTGACATCGCCTAACCGGTAGCCCCCCATTACATATCTTTCTACTCCTCGTTTTTTCAGGTATTTTATAATTTCCAATTGGAGTAATTTATTTGCTCCTGCGTATGGACAGTTATCCATTGCGCCTGATTGAAAATAATATGCCTCATTAGCATTAAATAAAAAAAGCGAAGCACCATAAATTTCTTCTCCTTTACGAACAACGGCTATCCGACAATTATTTTCACCTAAACATTCTATCAAATTTCTGAGCTCCTGTTCCGAATCAAAATAAATTCCTTGTTTTTGATGAGTGCTTTTGTAAAGGGAGTAAAAAGAAGCGAACAAAGAATTATCAAAATTTATTTCCAAATTTTCCGCCTCAGCTTTCCGAATTTCATTTCGATAATTAGTACTGAATGCTTTGAATAATTCTTGTTCATTTTTCTGTAAGTCAATTACAATTATTCCTAACTCAGTGTAATAGCTTTCAACTGGAACCGTATTAAAAACAGTGTAATGAAGAGGTGGAATGATGAAGTGGCAAACGTTTTTCTGTTTACAGAAAGCGATAATTTTTTCAAAAAATATTTTCTCCTCTTGTTCCGCCAACCGGTTTCCGTTACAAACAGGTGGATAGAGACATTGTGCTTGTTTGATGAATTTTCCTTGTTTTATTTTTATTGGAATATAAGCACTGCCATCGGTAAAAATTTTAACTGTCCAGCCTTTTGTCTTTTCATAAGCCGAATAACTTTCCTGAAAAAATAAAGGATAATTCGATTCCAAATTAGGCACCTCTTTAAAGTCAATCCGTCTCATGCAACTTGGGTAATGTGGAGGGTAAATGAAAATGCGCTAATGCAAAAAACGTATAACATGCTTTGAACAAAATTGTTTTTCGTTTTTCAGCTTTCCTTTCTATTTAGATAATAAAACTCACGTAACTCAGGATGTTCCTTTAAGAGCGCTTCATCAATTTTTCGCGTATTACCAATAACTGCGGCAGGATTCCCTTTAATTATTGAATAGTCATCAAAACTTCCTTTTACAAAACTAAAAGCCGAAACGATACATCCCTTTCCGATAGCAGTACCTGGCATAATCACAGTATGAGGTCCTATAAAAGAATATTCTCCAATTGTAACGGAGCCACAAAGCCCGGCACTTGAATTTTTATCCTGTGAATGTGCAGTATAATCTTCTCCATAAAGTCTGATGCTGTTGTGAGAAGAGTGGGTGAGAATACTTACATAATTTGTAATCTGACAGCCGTTGCCAATTGTAACACGGTTAAACCCATCAACATAATTGAAGTGACCGATAAAAACATTGTTGCCCAGTTTAATGTTTCCCCAATTTGATATATGAGTAACATTGCTAATGCGGGTATCAACTAATTTATTTCCTTGAGAATCTCTTGAATAACCAATAATCTCGGGTTTAAAGCACCGGAGGATTTCATATTTAATTCTACATTTAATTCTACTAAACAGTGACATATTATTCTTCCCGAAACTTTATGAGTGAGGCCCCCAAAACTATGATTTTTTTTTCGCTGCACTACCCGTTTCACTTTACGGATAGCTATTTAGATGAAGAGATAGACCTGCTGTCGAAACAATTTGAAAAAGTCATAGTTATTTCGGCTAACACATTTAGTACGGAAAAGCGCGAAACACCTTCTAATGCGACTGTTTACAGATTTCAACCCGAGGCGAATTTGCAGTTACGCATTCGCTCACTTTCACTTTTGGTTAGACCTTTTTTTTATAAAGAACTTTTCAATATTCTGTTTTTATATAAGAGCAATTTTACACTTGCTTCTGTTAAGGAGCTATTCGCTTTTTATACGCGAAGTTTAGCCACCTACGATTTACTTAAACAAGTAATTGTTGAGCAAAAGATAAACAAAAATGATTTGCTCATTTATACCTATTGGATGGTAGAAAGTTCAATGGCAGCAACTATTATTAAGCGCGAAAATCCCTCTATAAAATTTATAAGTAAAGCCCACTCTCAAGATGTTTATTTTGACAGAAGTCCGGTGAAATATCATCCATATCGAAAATTTATCTTTGAAAACATCAATCGTCTTTTTTTTATTTCAGAAGATGCGAAAAAATATTTTATCCGAAAGCATCAGGTTTCTGCAAAGGAAGAAAAGAGAATTTCAATTAGTAGGATTGGAATTAATGCGGACAACAAAAAATATATTCCTAAAAATCATGAAAATGTTTTACGCATTATTAGCGTTGCCTATATTCAAAAAATAAAACGCATTGATTTGATTGTAGATGCGCTATCCTTAATAAAGAATATAAAAATTGAATGGTGTCATGCTGGTCACAGCAATCAGTCGGAAAAAGAGTTTGAGGATATAAAGGAGTATACTTCACAGAAATTTTCCTCGGCAACTAATATTTCTTTTTCCTTTCTTGGTAAAACTTCCAAAGAAGATTTATTTCAATTATATAAGGGGAAGAACTTCGACTTATTTTTAAACGTAAGTGAAACGGAAGGTATTCCAGTTTCAATGATGGAAGCTATGAGTTATAGCATACCAGTTATTGGGACTAATGTTGGAGGGGTCTCGGAAATTGTAGAAGATTCAAAAAATGGATTTTTACTCCCTTCTTTCCCATCTGTAGAAGAGACTGCCGATATTATCCGAAAATTTTATGTGTTGAAGGATAGTGAAATAAACAGAATCAGAAAAAAAGCTTTTGAAACCTGGGGTGAAAAGTATAATGCAAATAGAAATTATTCAGAATTGTGTAAAGAAGTCTTAGTGATAAGAGATCAACTTTAATTTTATGCTTATTTCTGTAGCAGATGCTATATCTTTTATATAATCTGTGATATTATAGCAAGTTCGATTAACGACAAACAAATTGTTATATACCTTTATATAATTCCAGCAAACGTTCGATATAATTTGCAATATCAAATCTCTTCGAAAACTCTAAAGCATTTTCACTCATTTGACGGTAGGTGTTTTCATTATATATCAGTTCCATAATTTTATCTGCAAACAATTCCACATTTTCTTCTTCAATAAGAAAACCATTAAGGCTATTTATCACAATATCTCGGTTGCCTTTTCCATCCAATGCTACAACCGGCAATCCCGAAGCCATAGCTTCAAGAAGTACAAGACCGAAAGGTTCATATTTAGCCGAATGAACGTAAAGGTTAGCTTCCTTCAAATAGTCTTCCACATTAAACACATTTCCTTTAAACGATATAGAACCATCGAGTCCATACTCCGCCACTTTGTTTTTTACATTTTCAATTTCTCTTCCATTGCCAAGGAAAGTTAATGTGACATCTACCTTTCTTTTAATCAAGCAGCGCATAACTTCCACCAAAAAAATTTGATTTTTCTTTAATAAAAAATTTCCTGTATTGACAATTCTAATTTTATCAAGCCTTCTTTCATGATTAACTGTGTTGAATCTTTCGAAGTCAATGGCATTATTCAGTAAATGAATATTTTTATTTAAGTTTTTAGGAAGTATTTTTTTGAAATATTTTTCTGTGTCATTGGAAATGGCAATAAACTGATTGTTGCACTCAAGATATTTTTTCAAAATCCAATTTCGTTCGTAGTAATTGGTGAGTTTGGTTTTGACGCACATTGTACGGAAAGAAAGTTGTTTGAGTTGCACCATATTGTCGTGGCAGTGAGTAAAATATTTTATGCCAGAATATATTGCAGCTCGTGAAACCAACTCAGCTATGAACATGTGAGAATGAATGATATTTGGCTTAAATTCTTCTACTAACTTCGTGTATTCTGAAACATCAATTTCATTTTGTCTTAGTAAAGAAAAATTAATTTTATAATTACAAATTTTGAAATCCTCATCATCTTCAAGAATATTTTCAAAATAATCTAAGTTGGGCCGATTGAAACTTGATGAGTGTTGAAAAGAAATTAACTTGACCTTGACATTTTCTTTTTTCTTCAATTCTTGGAAAATATCAAAAACCAGTCTTTCTGCCCCACCACCATGTGCCATGGTTCTGGTCACTAGAAGTACCCTTAATTCTTTCATGACCATCTGTTCTTTAAAAATGAAAGAATCTTTAATGTGTATAAATAAAATGGCCTCATATCGACATACATAAGTTTTGCGTAAAAAACATGGTTCTTAGAAAAGGTCTCTTTAAACTGATTTATATTATGGATCTGATCATTGGTTTCCGCATAGTAGCCAATCCCGCCCAGGTCGAAAATCTTTTTGCCTTCTTTTTTAGCAAATTTAATTGCTTCATACAAAACTAAATGTGAAGAAGGAATTTTTTTGTAATCAGGATCGGTGGCTCCTATGAGGTATTCTGTTTTTTCTCCCTGATCAACAAATAATCCTCCACCTATCATTTTTTTATCAACAAAAGAACAAAGCAAAAATCCATTTTTGCTTGTAATAAGAAACCTACACAAATCAAAAAGGTAGGTTTCTGTGTAATGAATTGCACCTCGCTTATTCCCCATTTTTGTATAGAGCAAGGCGAATTCTTTAAATTCTTCATTAGATAACGACAGTTGCACTTTTACATTTTTATTTATTGCACTACGAATATTTTTCGAAAGCACACTTGAAAAATCGCCTTGAATTTCTTCGAGAGTTCTACTTAACTGAATATGGATAGTACACCTATTATTTTTATTGTATTTATGATAGAAAGAAAAAGTTCTTGATAATGAATTGAAAATATTTTCGCTCTCTTGCCCTGCAACATGACGTAGTTGAATTTCGATTTTCGCGAACTTAAGATCTTTGTAATAACTATAGATTTTTGATAATAGAATAATTTCTATTTCTGATTTTTCGCATATAGGTCCAAATTGAATTTTTGCTGTTTTGATAAATGGGAAAAGATTAGATTGTGATTCAATTATGATACAATAGCCTTTTAAATTTCCTTCATCATCTTTAGCAAGTGCATATTTTAAACTGTTGCTTCCATTCAATGAGAATGGCAATAAAACAAGTTGAGAAACAGAAGGATTTTCTATACCCCTATACAGCATATTTGCCAGTTGTATATTGTGATTATTCAATTTATCATAAAAACTAATTTTCATTATCTTTTGGAGTAGTTTAATTATTTCATCAGACTAAATGGCCAATATTTTTAATGCAGAATTCTTTATTTTGTTTAGTAAATAAAAATCACAAAAATCAAAGAATAAACTGGTGCTTTTGCGAAAATAGTTATGCGTTAAGAGCTGTAATTAATTGATTAGCTGCGCTAGCACAGTTGTATATACCATTC
>CAIYOV010000046.1 GCA_903927935.1 uncultured Bacteroidota bacterium
CTTATTTTTTTCGAAAATAAAAAGAGTTTTAGTTAATCAAGAAGTATGTCAACTTGTGCGAATCCAAAGAATTTAATCATTTCACAAATACATAAAACAAAAAGGCTCGCTTTCGCGTGCCTTTTTTGTTCAAACAGATCGCTCAAAATCCGTAACAGAAAAATCTTCATCACTTCATTCATCCCCCGCTAAAGCAATTATAAAACGATTCATAATTGTCACCGGCAAACTTAACAGCCAAAGCGCGTAGTAAACCACTATAAAAGCAAAAAGTGCCGAAAGTGTTTTCATACTATTTGGTTTAGTATCCTTAACAGCGGTGTCCCGAATTACTTCGGAACAACCACCATTGTTGCTGTTGGAGTAGGGGTCGAACCTACAAGAGGCGGTTAGTAGCGGTTGCATTTCGTACCGCATTACTGCGGCATCAAATGCAACGCTGATTTATTCCGTTTTCCTCACCCCCGAGACAGGAGGGCATGTCTGCCAAATTTCATCACCCAACAATATATTTCTTAGAACGATGATGCAAATATAACCGATAGGGCTTTTTATTGCAAATAAATTAATGATTATGAACTAACAAATACAGTATTATCAATTTATTTTTATATTTATTGTCAATTAATTAAAATACTAACAAAAAGATGGCTCTGCATTACGAAATTGATAACACCGATTTACAGATTTTAAACATACTGATGGAAAACGCCTTTACTCCTTATACAGAAGTAGGGAAAAAGCTTTTTATAAGCCCGGGCACCGTGCATGTGCGAATGAATAAAATGGAGAAGTTGGGCATCGTAAAACATCCCGAACTACAGATTGATTTAGGAAAACTGGGAATGGACGTAACTGCTTTTATAGGCGTATATCTTATTCGCAGCGATATGTATGACAAAGTGGTAACACAATTAAAAAAGATTGACGAAGTACTTTCCTGCAATTACACTACCGGTAATTATTCCCTTTTCCTGAAAATAGTTTGTCGCGATACCCAACATCTGCGCGAAGTACTGCACGATAAATTACAGAAGATAGAAGGAATCAGCCGAACAGAAACACTTATATCGTTGGAGGAAAGCTTTAGCAGGCACATTAAAATCAAGTTGGGAAAGTAGAAATGAACCATCTAATTGTCACAGAAGTGCCATAATTGCAAAAATTAGCAAATAAACACACTAAGTGACTAAACCTTTCGTTACTCAAGCGTATCTAACAAATACGTATGAATCGAGTAAAAACGACAGCACCTGTATTAGAGAAATTGCAAAATGATTGGATTGACGGTCTTTTGGCTTATGAAGAGCAGTTGCAGAATATAGATACCATCACCGCTCAGTTGCAAAGTAGTGTTAACGATTTACACTTTCAGCGAGAACTACAGCAACTTCGCAGTGAAATAGTGATGCGGAAAAATGTGGTGAGTGTATTATGTGATGAAGTTATACACTTAAAAAAGATATTTGAGAACAGTCATAAGAAACAAAACATTACTCTTGACGTTTTAATTGAGAATAATCGTTTTCGCGAAAAAATCCGCAAAACAGAACAGTCGGTTTTTATGTTAAAATATCAGGCAAATAAGTTCCTCTCCATAGCCTCCTAGCGAGGCGTCTTAGTTAGTGTGTCGAATGCCTGCACGTTCTGTGCGGGCATTCTTTTTTATACAGTTTCATTCTTTTTCATTCGCACATAAAATGTTGTTCCTACATTCTCGGCCGATTCAAACCAGATTCTTCCACCGGTGCCATCAATTATTTGTTTTGTAATAGCAAGCCCCAAGCCTGTGCCCGATGATTTAGTAGTAAAGTTGGGAACAAACACTTTACCGTAATTATTCTTTGGAACCCCGCTGCCGTTGTCACTTACCGAAACAGTCAGCCAGCCATCTTCCTCATTAACATGAACATCTACAAAACCCTTACGCTGTTCAGGTATACTTTGAATAGCATTCTTCACTAAATTATTAAACACACTAACCAATTGGTTCTTGTCAGCAAACACCAAAGGGTTTTGTGAGGATGTAGTAAAAGTCACCGAGGTTTCTTCCTCTTCCTGGGTAAAAAGGTCGGTGATAGATTTGAGCAGCTCGTTGAGATTTATGATTTCATTGTGTGCCTTAGGCATTTTTGCAAACGATGAAAAAGCAGTAGCAATGCTCGAAAGGTTTTCAATCTGTTCTTCGAGGGTCTTAGTTACTTTTCTTGCCAGTTCATCAATGTTTGGCTTTCCTTCATCTATAGCCCTTTGTAAATACTGAATGCTCAGTTTCATAGGCGTTAGTGGATTCTTTATTTCATGAGCAATCTGTTTTGCCATTTCGCGCCATGCTGTTTCACGTTCGCCCTTTGCTAATTTTTGCGCGCTCTGCTCCAACTCAGCTATCATTTTGTTGTACTCGCTCACTAGAATTCCAATCTCATCTTTACTGTTCCACTCAATAGGTTCATTTATTTTGTTCAGGTTAAGAATTCGCAGTTTCTCGCTGATAATAGTAAGCGGCTGGGTAATGGAATTAGAAATAAAATATGCCAGTACAGCTGCGCATATCAATAGGAACACATACACGTTCATCAATGCTACGAGGAAAGAAGAAACTTCATCGCTAATATTTTTTGAACGTTCAAAATACGGAATGCCGATGTAAGCAATTGCTTCTCCCCTATTATTTCTAACCGGTGCATAAACGGCAAGGTATTTCAGACCACCTATGCTTTCCTGCTCTGTAACCTGTGCTATTTTGTTGTTTTCCAATTCAAAGTACGCATCGGGATTCATTTTCCTGCTCATTAACCCTTTATCGTAAATAATAGGCTGTGATGAAACAGCTATATCGCCTGAGCAGTTGAAAAGATTAATATCAATAGAATTAATATCTGCTAAACGCGCAATTTCAAAATCGAGTTCTCTATTAATGTCTTCCTGTAAAATATCTGCATTACGGTTGTTCTTCTGGATAAAATATTCCAGACTGGCATGCACTACTTTCTCTTTACGCAATAACCGGTCGGTATAAAAGTTGTCGTATTGCCGGCTAAAAAAACTAATGGTAATAATACCGATGATAACAAAGGAGATGACAATCATTGCCAGCATAGAATAATTAATGCGCGTACGGAATGAAAGCGTAAAACTTTCCGGTAAAAGTTCGTGTACTTTGTAGTTGTTGGCGAAGCGGAGAATTAAAAGCAATACCAATACAGCCACAAAAAAGAAAGTAAACAGATAGGAGAAGGTTGCCACCGGTTCAAACACCGGCTCTCGCGCAACGGTAACTATTACTTTTTTGCCATTCGAAAAATGCTGAATACTGTGTTCCCATTTTTCTTCTTCTATAAAAAGAAAATCCTGTCCATTGAACTGATAATCTTTATTCCAGTAATAGGAATACGGATAATCTCCATACTGGGCAATCAGTTTATTGTTCTGGTAAATGGCATAATCATAATTGTTAGCGTTGTTAGAAACGGTAACATTGTTGCCCAGCAATAATTCGGGATATACATTTTGTCCGTAATATATTTTGGGTGTTAAGCGCAAGACAAACGAACCAAGCGGAGCCGAATCATTTCTGAAAGAGACAACAGACAAATAAGAATAATTCAACGCAGTATCGCTAATATAATGCAACGACTGAGGAGATGAATCATGATGAATTACATCTTCATAAAAACTCAGTTTCATTGTATCTTCATTGTGCATCGGGTGTCCGGACGCATTAAAAACATACAATTTCAGATTATACTTATTATAATACCCGCCCAGATAAAGCGAGTTGACACGGTCTGTAATTTCCTTTTTAGAAATAACAGGATTACTGAAAGCGTTTTTAATAAACCCGTCTTCGCTTATCCGTTTCGCTACATCGTCAAAAATAAACTCGGCAACAAAATCACGCTCGGTTACTAATTTGCCGGAGAAGAATTTGCGCTGATTACGCTCTTTGCGTTCGTACAGATTCTCAATAAGAAAGGCGGAAAGGGTACTGTAAAGTGCTAAATAAATAATCAGATTGCGGACGGAAAGTGATTTGTCTTTCTGCAAAATGAAATATAACACCAATACATAAAATACAGTCCAGATTACAGAGAAAACCAGCGATTCGTAATAAAAAGACTTTAATGCAAATGCACTAAAAAGCACAGCGGTCATACTGGCAAAAGCAACCACGTATATGAACTTTACTTTTGCTTCATGAA